>JACNFI010000136.1 GCA_014384665.1 Candidatus Cloacimonadota bacterium | reverse complement strand
CATTAAATAACTTCTTAACTAATTCATGATTTACTAATATTTTAAATGCCTGACGGCGTGCATGAACAGTATCTTTTTTGCCAAATGTAACCAATTTTTCAGCAATTCTTGCTGCTTCCTTTGCTTTAACAATCGTCGTTTCAATTCTATTATTCCTAATTAAACTTGCGACTAAATTATAAATCATAGCCTTTCTATGGGCTTTTTTTCGTCCGAATGTAGTCGTTCCTTTAACACGATGTCTCATTTTGCTTCCCCGATTCTGTTTAATACAGCTAACCTTTTATCAATGCTTTTTATATCCATTCCCATGTATAGTCCGTAACGGTCCAGGACAAGTTTGACTTCCTCTAAAGATTTCTTGCCAAAATTTCTCAATCTTAGTATTTGAGTTTCAGTTAAGGCTATTAATTCTCTAACAAGTTTAACCTTAAAGGCAGCCAAACAATTTCTGCATCTTACACTGAGCTCAAGTTCTGAAATTTTCATTTTCATCAGTTTTTGTAAATTTTTTAACTCAGGGTCTATTTTTTCTCTCTTGATGTATTTTGGCTCTTTTTTAAACTTCATAATAGTCTGGAAACAATCTTTCAATATTTTTGCAGCAAAATTAAGTGCGTTCTCTGGTGTAATGCTTCCATCTGTCCAGATTTCTAAAATGAGTTTATCGTAATTAATTTTCTCATCAATGCGTGCTTTTTCAATATTGAAATTTACCTTTCTTACAGGGGAATAAATTGAATCAATTGGAATAATACCAATGGGTTTATCGCCTAAATCATGTTCATTTTCTCTAACATAACCAAAACCATTACCTACCCATAACTCCATTGAAAAATCAATATCATCAGCCAATTCTAAAAGAAATAAATCTTTATTAATAATTTTTACATTCTTTGCACATTTTATCTCTTTTGCAGTAATTATTCCTGGTCCTTTGAAATCTATTTCTAATTTTTCTTCCCTAATAGAATCAATCTGTAAGACAAGTTGTTTCAAATTAAGAATAAGTTCAATATAATCATTTTTAGCACCCGGAATTGGAGTATATTGATGCAGAAGACCTGCAACTCTAACAAAACGAACTGCACCTCCTTGAATAGATGATAGCAAAATTCTCCTGAAAGTGTTTCCTATTGTTGTACCAAATCCAGATTCAAAAGGGCCTATCGTGAATTTACCATAATTTTCTGAATAGGTTTCCTTATCTTTTTCAACATAAGTAGGAAATTGAATCGGCTCTAAATCAACCATATATGTAATCTCCTATTAATTATTTTTTAATAATTTCTGCAAAATATAATTTTTCTTATCATCCATTACTTAATTATAAAACTAAAAATACTTTATCATATTGGATTCCGCCCGATAATTATCAGGATGGGAATGACAAGGGGAAGGGGGGATGACATAATCAAGTGAAATTCCTTATTTTGTAAAATACATTTATTTTGAGTAAAATTCAACAATAAGTCTATGGTCTATATCTTGAGGTAATTGTTCAGCAGTTGGAAGATTTTTTATATATCCTGTAAATTTTTCAGGATGTACTTCTAACCAATCATATTGCCCCAAAGACTTATGTGACTCCATAGCTTGGTGAATAATTGGTATCTGTCTACTCTTACCTCTAATTTCAATGTGTTGCTTGGCTTTTACTAAAAAAGAAGGTATATCCACCTTTTTTCCATCCACTAAAATATGACCGTGATTAATAAGTTGCCTTGCTGTATTTCTTGATGGAGCAAACCCCATACGAAATACTATACTATCCAAACGAGTTTCTAACATTCTAAGCAAATTATCGCCAGTTATACCTTTCATCTTTGAGGACTTTTTAAAATAATTTTTAAATTGTTGCTCCAGTAATCCATACATTCTTTTCGCTTTTTGCTTTTCTCTTAAATGTATTGCATAGTCACTCATTTTAGCTCGGAACCTTTTCTTTCGTTCACCAGGAGGGCTATTTCTTCTTTCTAAACTACATTTATCAGAATAACACCTTGAACCCTTTAGAAATAATTTCGTTCCTTCTCTTCTACAGAGCTTACATTTTGGTCCAACATATCTAGCCATAATAATAACCTTTTAAATTCTTCTTTTTTTAGGTGGTCTGCACCCATTATGAGGTATCGGAGTAGTATCTTTTATTGATATAATTTTTAGTCCCTGTGCTTGTAAAGAACGCACTGCAGAGTCCCTTCCTGAACCGGGTCCACATACTCTCACATGAATGGCTCTTATTCCCATATTTGCAACTCTATTTGCAATTTCCTTTGAGGTTTGCTGAGCTGCATAAGATGTACTTTTCTTGGTGTTTTTAAAACCAACTTTTCCACAGCTTGACCATGCTATAACATTACCCTTTAAATCCGTAATTGTAATAATAGTATTATTGAAAGTAGATTTAATATAAGCAACACCTTCTGATTCAAGGAGCTTAACTTTTTTTCTTACAGTTTTCTTAAATTTTTTCTTTACTGCCATAAATTTTCTCCAATTATTGCGAGAAATATTACTTTCTCACGATACGACCGGCTCTTGGACCTTTTTTTGTGCGAGCATTAGAATGTGTACTTTGACCATGACAGGGAAGACCTATTCTGTGTCGCAAACCACGGTAGGAACCTATTTCCATCAACCTCTTAATGTCTATTGAAACTTCCTTGCGCAGGTCTCCTTCAATAATATAATTATCACGAATAATATTTCTAAGCAGAATAATCTCTTTGTCCATCAAGTCCTTGATTTTCTTGTTGTTGTCAATTTTAGCAATGTCTAAAATTTTATTAGATAAAGATCTACCTATACCATAGATATAGGTCAACCCGATTTCAACTCTTTTATTATTTGGCAAATCTACACCTGCAATTCTAGCCAACTTCTTCCTCCCTACTTATCTGTATATTTACATTCCGCATAATTCATCATTTTACCATTCTCAATGGTTTAATGCAATGATAGACAGATTTCTATCCCTGTCTCTGTTTATGTTTTGGATTTGGACAGATAACATAAACAGTTCCTTTTCTTTTAATTATCTTACAGTTTCTACAAAGTTTTTTTACTGATGCTCTTACTTTCATTATAACCTCAAGTCTTTAAAAATTACTATTTATACCGATATACTATACGACCCTTATCCAGGTCATAAGGTGAGAGTTGCATTTTTACTTTGTCGCCAACTAAAATACGAATATAATGCATTCTCATTTTACCTGAGATGTGAGCCAATACACGATGTTTATTTTCCAATTCAACAATAAATTTTGTTCCTGGTAAGACCTCTACAACAATGCCATCAACTTCAACAACCCCATCTTTTGCCATCAAGTAACTCCCCTTTTTGTCAATATCTCAGGTCCATCTTTTTGTATAAGAACTGTATTTTCAAAATGAGCAGAACAAGAATTATCAGCTGTATAAAATACCCATTCTTTTTCACGGACTTTTGAAGTCCCGATATTAAACATTGGTTCAATTGCAATAGTCATTCCTTCAAATAATCGGGGACCAGTTCCTTTTTTGCCAAAATTATAAACAATTGGTAATTCATGTAACTCTCTTCCAATTCCGTGTCCAGTTAGTCCATCAGCAACATAAAAGCCATTTTCTTTTGCTGTTTTTTCAATGACAGCAGATATATCACCAATTCTATTATTTATTATACATTGCTCAATTGCTTTTATTAAAGCCAACTCAGTAATCCTTAACAGATTTCGATTTTCTTCACTTATCGTTCCTACTGCAAATGTTCTTGCACCGTCACCATAAAAATTGTTCTTTATTACACCAACATCAATACTAATAATATCACCATCTCTCAATATCTTCTCTTTTGAAGAATAGCCATGAACAATCTCATCATTTATTGAAGCACAAATAGAGAATTTATACGGAGTTAATCCATCAGTTGAATAACCTTTAAATCCGGATTCTGCTGAATTTTCTACAATTATTTCTTCTGCTTTTTTATTTAATTTCCATGTACTAATACCGGGTTTTATCATCTTCTCTAATTGTTCTAACACTTCAGCAACAATTCTATTACTTTCACGCATTAACTCAATTTCGGCTTTACTTTTAATTGAAATCATTCGTTAATTACTTATAATTTTCAATATTTTATTAAAAACTTCGGAATGTGATGTAACCCCATTTACAATATGCAAAACAGATAATTTCTTAAAAAAATCAAGCATTGGCTTTACAGAATTATGATATATTTTTAATCTATTCTTAATAGTTTCAACTTTATCATCATTACGAATTACCAGTTCAGTTCCACAATTATCACAGAAGTACAGACCGTTTTCCATTTTTTGAGGAATTTTATAAATCAAATTAAATATACTATTACAATTTGGACAATATCTTCGGTTTGACAATCTTCTTACCACTTCATCATCCGCAATATCAATTAAAATGGCAATAAAGTTTACAAAATCTGAAATATATTCTAAATTCATAAGCATCTTTGCCTGTTTTAAATTTCTTGGGAAGCCATCAAACACAAGCCCATTTTTGCAATCAGGTTCTGCTAAACGGTGTCTTATCAAACCAAAAACTATATCATCAGGTACTAATTGGCCTTTATGCATAAAAGTATTTGCTTCCTGCCCGAGTTTAGTATGACTTTTAATTGCATCTCGTAAAATATCTCCTGTTGATATATGAGGAATATGAAATTTTTCTTTCATCAATTTTGCTTGAGTTCCTTTCCCTGCTCCTGGAGGTCCTAACAAAACGATGAGCAATTTTATAGGACTGCTCACCTTCTTCCTTTCAATTTCCCTTTTTTCATA
>JACNFI010000135.1 GCA_014384665.1 Candidatus Cloacimonadota bacterium | reverse complement strand
ATTTCAACTATGATAATAATAAAAATCTAACGGGGTAAAGAATTTATCCCCGATTTAATCGGGGATTGATATTTGTTATTTGCGGTTTACCCCGTTAAATATAACAAACTGAAGAGGTTAAAAATTATATAATTCATCCTTCGTCCCGATTTATCGGGACTACGGAGAATGGATGCTACGGAGAATGGACAATGTGAATCCCGATATATCGGGACGAGGTTTACCGCGCTATGTATTTAATCCTGGTATCTTCACCCCTCCAGTTAAGCTAACCATTTCAGATTCAACCATCTCTTTAACTTTCTGTCTTGCATCAGAGATGGCGGCAAGTATAAGATCCTCCAACATTTCAACATCATCAGGATTAACCACTTCCTTATCAATATTTAGAGAAACCAACTCCTGGTTACCATTCATTTCGACTTTTACCATTCCTCCACCAGAAGATGCTTGAATAATTTTGTTTGAAAGTTCTTCCTGACTTTTCATTATCTTTTTCTGAATTTTTTGGGCTTGCTTTAATAAGTCCTGTATTCCTTTGCCACCTTGAAACATTAATCCTCCTGAAAATTGCTATAAAAAATGAAGTAGTTTTGTATATCTTATAGCAGATTCAAATAATATAAAAAATATTTTTTCTTTAAGTTATTATCTAAATTTTGGTGTCAATTATTTTATTTAGAAATGTAAATAAGTTTAATCAATCTTTAAATCTATTTTCACTTCTTGTTCAATCCGATTACATTCATTCTTATCTATTACCATTTCTTTGGACAATTCCTGTATAGCTTCAAACTCTTGTTTAGTAAATTTTCTATCAGCATAAGCAATATAATAGCACAATCTAATCAAGAAAAACCGCTTATATGGGTTTTTTTCATATATCATATCAATGATTCTAATGATTTCAGCCAGATTGAGTGAATTATTTTTCAGTTCTTCCTGAAAATTATCAAACAAATGATTCAGAATCTCCACCTCATCAGGACCGAATTTTTCTGATAAAACTTTGTATTCATAGTGTCGTTGTTCCAGTTGAAATTGAAGTTCTTTCAATATCATTTCTTTTTCTACTTTCTCTATTCTGCCATCAGCTTTAGCAACATAAACCAAAAGCGCCATTGCACTGCTGATAAAAGAGAAATCTTCATACTCTTGTTTTTCTTTTTCAGTTTTTGGAATAAACGCTTTATTCTCAAAGAAGTTCTTAAGAAAATGTTCTTCTGGAACAGCCTGTTTGTCTATGTAAATACTTCCTTCTAAAGTTGACCATCTTTTCATGATTTACCTCAATATATTTATTTTTGTAAATGAGTTCACTATAAAAAGGCATTAAAGGTGATATGTTCCGAAATTTCTTCCAAATTTGATAAACTGTTGAAACAGTTATAATTTTCTAACTTGCGAGTAACCCACAACTTAAGTTGTGGGTTGCCAAAAACACAATTCGGCAATAACCGTTTCAACGGTTTCTTATTACACTAATTTGACTTTTTAGAGTGAACTCATAAATAAGATATTACAAAACCATTGTCAAGTAAAAATGAGTTCTTTCCCGGGATATTTCTTTCTAAATTATCTCAAATTTCTTCAAACTTTTTGAAGAAACCTGGACAATTGTTTTAATTAAGAAAACGACAGGAACAGCAAAAATAAGACCCAAAACACCAAATGCATACCCACCGGCTATAACTGTTAGCAAAACCCAGAGAGGATGCATTCCAAGATTCTCTCCTACAAGATGGGGAAATAATATATTGCTATCAAACTGCTGAATAATGAGAGATAATATGATAGCATAAATAATGTATATTTCAGGTGTTGGACCAAATAAAATTACTAAAATAATTGGTATAAAGCCAATAAATGGTCCAAAGAATTTTATCGGATTTGTAATACCAACAATAATACTCAAAGTAAGCGCATAAGGTATCTTAAGAATCAGTAATCCAATAAAAGTTAATAACCAGATAATTATTGTTTCTATTAATATAGCTCTGAAATATCTACCAAAACTTTCTTCAATCTTTTCAAAAAGATAAATTGAAAATTCAAAAAAACGGTTAGGTATCCAGCTAAAAAACTTTCTCAGTAATCTTCTCTCATCTTTAAGAAGAAAAAAACTTACAAAGGGAATTACAACAAGAAAAGCTAAAATATTGATTATACTGCTTATTGAGGTTAATATAAATTGCGGAATCTTCCCTATTAATCCTATTAATTTATCTACCAGTTCCTTGCTATACTTATTAATATCAATAAAAGTAAATTTAGTTTCCACAACTTTTATAAATTGTGAAAGCTTACTTAGACCTATTGATTGTAAAGTTGAATGAAAAGTAATTTCTTGATTACTACTGATTGTTTCCTGAAAATGCTTTACAAATTTTAGAAATTCTTCTACTTGATTTTTTATTTGAGGAAGGATTACATAAATCAAAAGCACAATTAAAGCTAAAATAATAATATAAACAAGTAGTATTGATATAGTCCGTGGGATATGATATATTTCTGCATACTTTATAATAGGTGAAATTAAATATGCAAAAATAAAAGATATTATAACTAAAGGGATGATAAATCTATAAAAAAGCAAACCAGCAATGATTATTCCAATAGCTATTGCCCCTATTATCCACCTAATAATTTTTACTCTTTCCATTTTATTCTTTTCCTTATTCTATAGATTTGATTTATTATTAAGTTCATCTATTTCTTTCTCTTTAGTTCTTATTTTATTGATAAGTTCAACTATTTCTTCATTTTTTCTACTTAACACTGTATTACTATTGATAAGTTCTCTGCATAGTATTTCTCCTAATTTATACAGAATCTTAATTCCCGCTTTAGGAAATTCAGCAATGTAATTTGCCATATCTTTTTTGGATAGTGCTAATAAAACAGAATCTTTTTTTGCTACAATGTTTGCAGTTCGCTCCTCTTCCAGAAAAAGACCTATTTCTCCAAAATATTCAAATGGTTGTATTATTTTAACATCTTCTTTATTCGTCTCATCTAAATATGTGTGCAATTCACCTTCTTTAACAATATATAAAACTACATTTGGATATTTTTTTTTGAAAACATATTCACCTGCCTTAAAATTTCTAACATACAGATTATGTTGTAAATTTCTAATTTCGCTTTTTGAGAGTTTTTTGAACAATACAACTTTTGATAAGAAATCAACCAATTCTTTTTCTTCACCCTTTTTCGTTCTAATTATTTTCAAGGATATTCTCATTTCTTATTCTCCTTTTAATTCAAAACTTTTTATCTGTCGTTTTCTAATATTATTGATAATCCATAATATAAATATAGTAATCAAAGCCAATGTTGCAATAACTGCTCCCAGTATACCAAACAAACTAAGAATGGTTACTATTACACCAGCAAGACAGATGCCTATAAAAATACAAATCAAGGATGGAACAAAATTTATTCCAAATAGATATGCTGCTATACTCCCTGTCCATGCCCCTGTTATAGGTAGTGGAATCATTACGAATATAATCAAACCTAATGACCTGTATTTTTGAACAATTGCACCTTTTTTGCGAGTTCTCGCAAAAATCCACTCAAAAAAACTTTTAAATAAAGGAACTCGCGATAAAAAATTAAGACCATATTTCAGAATTAACAAAATGATTGGAATTGGTAAGAAATTGCCAATTATTGCTAATATATAAGTTTTATACCATGTCATATTGTAATAATGTATTGCCCAGGGAATTGCACCTCGGAGCTCAAAAATTGGTAGAGTTGCTAATGATATTACAATTACTTCGTCAGAAAAATTTTTATTTTCAAGAAAACTTGAGAATTTTGCTTCCTTTTCAGATTTTACTTCTGATTCACCGAAATATACTGCTGGCAAAAAAATAAGCAGGATAATTATAAATATAATTCTTTTCACTCTTTCCATCCATATTGTCCAATAAGGGGGACAAACATACAACCACCAAAATTTTCTTTTTTTATCTTACCTCTTTTTTTAGTAATTCGCAAAAGCTCCTGTGAGAAATGCTTTCCATAAGGAAGGACCATTCTGCCACCTTCTGATAGTTGTTCAACTAACTTCTCAGGGATTTCAGGTGCTGCGGCTGAAATTATTATAGCATTGAATTTTATTACTTTTTTATAAGATTTATCCTCTTGTCTATTTTGCCATCCCATAGTGCCATCGCCAACCTGTATAAAGATGTTATTATAACCCAGATTCTTTAGTAATTTCTGTGCACTTATTGCCAGAGATTCAATTCTTTCAATGGAATAAATTTTCTTTGCCATCTCTGCAAGCAGTGCAGTTTGATAGCCCGAACCCGTTCCTATTTCTAACACAACATCATCTTCTTTTAAATCCAGTAAGTCAATCATTATCGCTACCATATATGGTTGAGATATCGTTTGACCTTTGCCAATACCTAAAGGTCCGTCCTCATAAGCATAAGAAATCATAGATTCAGGCACAAAAAAATGTCTCTCAACTTTCAAAAAACTATCTAATAATTTCTTGTTATGAATACCCCGAGCTTTGATTTGGTGCTCAACCATTAACCTTCTTTCCTTATGAAAATTCATGTTAATACCCTAACCTGGACAAGCCAGAACCAAACAGGAAATATTAATCAATAATAAAGCCAATAATTTCTAAATCCAAATTCCTAATGTCAAATAAAATGACAAAACCCAAATGTCAAATCATGCCAAAACAAAATCTCCGAAGACTAATCCTTTTATATTTGGTATTTGATATTTGAAATTTGAAATTTTATTAGAAATTAGAAATTTGTAATTAGTCATTTAAA
>JACNFI010000134.1 GCA_014384665.1 Candidatus Cloacimonadota bacterium | reverse complement strand
ACTATAAAGTTGTTAAACATGATGTCATTAAGATCATTTCTTAATTTATTTATGCTTTTCATGATATTAATTTGAATTTTGTTTATATTTGATCATGGTTCAGATATTTTTTTCCGAATACTCTTTCTTTTATAACCTTCGCAATAATCTCTAACTGCTTCAAATCTTCTTTGTCGTAGGAATCCCATGCACTTTCTACAGTTCTCTTTAGTTCTTCAATATCTCCCTTTTCTTCTTCCATAGCTACTTCTATTTTACTATATAAAGGATGCCACGAAATCATCGATGCTTTCATGCTCAAATCCTGATAACCTTTTTTTACTTTAATAAGTCCTTCAATGGAAGTTAGCAAACATTCAATTACTTCTTGATATTCATTCTTTTCAGCCCTATTCAATTCATCAATCAACTTACTCATACTAATACATATTTCGTATAAATCTATTCTTAATTCTTGATATTTTTGAGCTGTTTTAATTACTATTTGTCGGCTATGTGTAATTAAAGCAAAAATAAAACTACCAATTGATATAAGTATAGCTATTATTGATATTATCATTTCAATTTCCACAATATTCTTCTCCCTTTTCTCTTAAACTCCACTTAACTTAGCATAACCAGCTATTAACTTCTTAGTTTCACGACCAAACTTAACAGTAAGCTTGGCTGCTTCTCCAGAACCGGTAACATGAAGGACCTCACCTTCACCAAATGTGGGATGAAATACATGCTGACCGACAGAGAATTCCGTTAAGATTAAGTTCGTAGGTTGTGCTGCTTCTTCCGGAAGAGTTTTTTGGACATCGCTTGTAGTTATGATATCTTGATTATTACTTGTGGATTCGATCTCTGCAGCTCCTTCGAGTTTTAATTTATCGTATTCTACTTTTGATAAAGCGGTTTCAGGATCTACTATCTTCACTTCCACATAAGTAAGCTCATATAGTTTATAAACCATTAAATCAATCTGGTCTTCCAGCTTTTGTGTGTCTTTGCCGGCTTTTTTGTCGCTGAGGATTTGATCGACAAGGACTTCAAACTGCTTTTGTCGCTCTTCTGAGAATTTAGGAAGAGGAAAATTTTCAAGAAATGTATGTTTCATCCTAACACCTTTACTTCCAAGCGATCCACCTCCATAATATTGTTTTACTGAAAAGAAAAACAATTTTGAATTCATAATAGAGATTACATATTTTAGACTTTCTCCCGTAATAATTCTTCCAGTATCAAGGCAAAAATAATTATCTGTTAAATCATAAACAAATGAGGATTCTTGCACCATTTCCTGATAAACAATCTTCTCCATCTCAAATTGTTTTAAATATCTATCTTTAGGATTATTATCCAGTTCTAACCAATGATGCTGTCCTGAATAATCATTGATAGAATTTAATGTTCGACCTCTTGAATATCTACATTGACCTCTGTTTTTTAATTTTTCTTTAAATTGTAAAAGATGATCATATACTGCTGGATATTCATATTCTAATGTTTTATAAGCTCCAAACTTAACAATAATAACCCATAAATTAGAAAATTCAGCCTTATAGCGTTTTATGTCACGACCTCTTAGAATTGGTTTTATTATATCAACAGATTTGGAGTCTTTGGCGATAAGTTCATCTTTTTTTGCACCGGAGATAATAAAAGCTTCATTGAAACCGGTTATTATACCTCTGTAAATTGAGATATCCCAATCTTTGAGCGGAGTTCCTATTTTTTCAATTTTCTTTTTCAGGTTCATCACTTTTTCATCAGCAAAAGTAAAAGAATTTATATCGAGGTCGTTTTGGTTTATTTGCAGTTTGTGGTTTGCAAAGTATTTTGTTAAATCCTGTGTTTTTTCAAAGTCGTCTTTTATTTGGTAAACATTAAACTTTCGTTCTTCTACTTTTTTATCTTTTCCAAAATTCCCAAATCTTGGAGATTTGGTAAGTTTTTGTTTTGGTTTTTGAAACATCATAATATTTGTATCTACAGTAGCATCAAAAACCTGATAACCACCGAAATCAATGATTTGATTTATGTTAGTGTTTTCTTTAAAGAATTTTCTTAATTTGAAGCCATATTTAGCACGCATCCATTTATTGCTTGAGATGAAAGTAGAGATTCCATTTTCTTTCAAAAGGTTATAACTGAGTTCATAGAAATAAGTATAAAGGTCAGAAGTTGAATTATATACCTTATAGCCTTGTTCTTGTAATAATAGTTTTTGGTCTCTAATTTTTTCCTGCCGGACATACGGTGGATTGGCAATAACAATGTCAAAACCACTATCTTCGTTCTCAAATATTTCGGAGAAAAATAAGTGCCAGAGAAAATAAGGTCTTTCAATGCTCTTTTGTAATTCTTTCAACTTCCCAAATTTTTTATCTATTTCAAAAATTTCTTTTTTTATTTCCCTTATTTTTTGGGCTTCTTTATCTCTTTCCAATAATTGCTTCAACTGTGAAAAATTATGTAGATTTTTAGTTTTATTTCTTAAATTATTCTTCAATTCTTGAAGAGTTAACCTAAGCTCTTCTTTTTCAATTTCTAAGTTGTAATAAATATGTTCCAACACAATTTTATCTATTTTTTTATGTATTTCTTTTTTCTTAATAGGGTCTGTTGCAAGATAATATTTATTCTTTAAACTAATGATAGTTTCTTTTCTCTTATCAGAAAAAACAAATTTTTGTTGTTTTCCATTATCTCCAAGAAGATTCATTTGAGAATCAATCTGAGTTATTACAAAATTTTTATCAGCCATTACTTTGCTGAGGTCAATTCCTTCAAAACTTTCAATCAAACTATTTCCCTGCATAATTTTATAATCGAGGTTGGGTAGTGGTTCGGGTTTTTCCGCATCCACAACCAATGAAAGCCAGAAACGGAGTTTGGCAATTACAACAGCACCAGGGTCAATATCAACCCCATAAATTGAGTTTTGTATTGTATCTTTTTTTAGTTTGTAGTTTGATATTTTATTATCTAAAAACTCGTTTTCAATATATTCTCGGAGGGAAACAATTTCCAGCAAAATTCCCATAGGAAAAGCACCTGAGCCGCAGGCAGGATCAACAATCTTTATTGCTTTCAGGTGTTTGTTCACATCTTCCACAATATCGAGCATTTCATAAAATTGCTGTTCAAACTCTTTTCCGTGTTTTTTAATTTCTGTATTTTTCTTATTTATATACAGGTCTTTATAATCAAACAATCTTCTAATTTTCTCTTCAGTTCTGGAATTATCATCAGAATCATCGGCTGAAATTTTTGTGTTGAGATAATTTATCAAACTTTCTTTTGTCATATAAGCAACAATTTCTCGTGGAGTATAATATGTTCCTTTTCCTTTTCTCAGATTTTCAGGAAGTAGATTTTCAAAAACTTTTCCAAGCATTTCCGGGTCAACTGCAATTTCTTTTTCAAGACGAGTGTTTTCATCAATAGTAAAATTGTATCTATCAAATATATCTAAAATACCTGTGCCAATATTACCCTCTTTATCTATTTTGTCGTTAGAAAAAAGTGTGTTAGTAGGATTGATAAAAGCAGATTCCCAATGAAACAATTCTTCAAAGAGACCACCATTCAGAAAAGGAATTTTAAACTGAAATTCATCATACTGGAATAGTTCTTCTTTTTTATTAAATCCTGCATAAAATAATGGTTGTAAGAATCTATCAAAATAATTTTTGTTTTTCTTTTTGCAATCTTCAAAAGCCCATCTGAGGAATTTCCTATTTCCATTTTTCCATCCGGGTTCATCAATTTTAATACCCAGCCATCCTTTTTTCTGTAGAAAATACATAAATACAATCTGACCCAGAAGTTTGCGAACAAATAAATCTACGGTTAAATTACTATTTTGTTCAAGAATGATTTTAAATACATTATTATTTTCAAATTCCTTCATTGCTTTTTTATAAAGTTCATTATAATCTTGAAAGAATTTATCAGATACTTTTTCAACACTGAAGGCTTGTTCCAACATTTTCAAAGTGGTTTTATTTTTATCATCAAGAAGAAAGGGTATAAGTTGGGATTGGGCTGTATAGCTTATTTCGTTTTTGCCAACGAGAAATGAGTATCTGAGAGCAGAAGACAACATTTCTGCCGTTTTACTTTCTTTAAAAAGATACTGAATTTTAACAAAAGAAAATCTCCAGTCATCATTATCCGGAGAAACAAAAGCCACAAGAGCGGCATCTTTATAGTAACCACGACTTCCTTTCAAATACCAAGCGATGAAATTTCTTTGCATTGAACGAGCTCGTTCAAGAGAAGTTTCTTTTTTCAATTTTACAATAAGAATATCAATTTTCTTGCCGGAATCATCTTCATATTTTGCGATTCTATAAAAAGATTTTATGTAATCCATAAATACTTTGGTTGTATAAATTCCAGTAGAGGGTCGTTTATAGATAATCTCATCACTTTTTAGATTAAGCAAATTCATAATGAAATTGACGAACTGCTCCTTTTCAAAAGGTTTTTCAAATGTATTTATTATTAAATTTTTTGCTTCTGTTTTATTCATATTTTTACCTTATTTTAAAAAGAATTTTCAAATAATTTATTGGTCAATCAATTTTTCATTCTGAGGATTTTCCAGATAATTTTGTTTTGAAGTAATCTTTCTTCCTGATTTTTTTTCTAACTTTTTTCTGGCATCTCCTGCAATTTTACCACCATCTTTTGCAGATTCCAGATTTTCATCAAATCCCTGAGAATCCCTGCTTCTGGTAATTTCTGTGGTGGAAGCTTCTCCGAGCATAGAGAAAATAAGTTCAAGGTCAGTCATATGGTCGCGCAGGTTTTCTCTTTTC
>JACNFI010000133.1 GCA_014384665.1 Candidatus Cloacimonadota bacterium | reverse complement strand
AATCGCCATTTTCATGGTCTGCAAATAATGGGTCTGCGTCTATGTTTCCTTCTCCTTCCCAACCACCTTGAATATTGGAATATGAAACCTGAACTGATGATGAAGTAGAAACATAAATTTCATCAGGTGAATCATTCCATAAAATACAATTTACCAAATTCGGGTTTGAATATGAACAATAAATTCCACCGCCATTAAAATCAGCAGAATTTTCACTGATCGTGGTATTAATAAATTCCGGATTGGAATATTTAGAGCAGAATATACCTCCTCCATAATCACTTGCTGAATTATTTGTAACTGTTATTTTTTCAAAGGTTGGGCTGGAATTATTAAGAAAAATCCCACCGCCGCTTGAAGCTGTTCCGTTTAAAATTATTAAATTCTTAATTGTAGATTCAGTTAGATGATTAATTGTAAATAAACGGCTTTGGTGATTTGCATCTAAAATAGTCTCCCCATTTTCTGCACCAATTATGGAAACATAATTTGATCCTTGATGAATTTGTACCGGAAAGGATTCCCCGTTAGTAGATGAACTATAAACTCCAGCTGATACATATACGGAATGAGGATGCAAACTATCAGCGTAGATTATATTGAGTGCACATTGTATTGTCTGCAATGGGTCATCCGGTGTAACGCCGGAGTTTGAATCATCACCATCAACTGCTACATAAAGATCACCGTTTACTTGATTGTTTCCATACGAATGTAGAATATTAAAAGAAAAATTTTCAATAGGATATGCATGAGTGTCATTTGGATAAAAAACGGTAAAAGTATCAACTATAACATAAATTATGTTTGAATAAACATATTCGAAATATAGATCATTTCCCAGATTGTTGGATGAAGTATTTGAGTAGATATTACAACGATTGTTATCATCAAAAAAAATATCCTCTCCAACCCAATATATACCACCACCAGTACCTGCATTATTATCTTTAATAGTAACATTTGACAAATATAAACTATTAGGATAACCGCAACCACTGGCAATTCCCCCTCCTGTACCTGCAGAATTTCCACGAATAGTAACATTCGTTAAGCTTGGATGAGAATTAGATTCTTCACAGTAAATTCCACCACCCCGATGAGATGCGTAATTGTTAGAAATTGTAATATTATTAAAACTCGGACTACTGTACATATCACAGAAAATTCCACCACCTTTTCTGGCATTACCATTCTTAATGGTCATATTTTCTATTTCTATAGAACTATATTCATAAGGACAGTGTAAAATACGATTTAATCCCTCACCATCTAAAATTGTAGAATCTTGATCTTCTCCTTGAAGAATAACATGATTTTTACAAATTAATGGATAAACTTCACCAGTTTGAGAAGGAGAATATGTTCCATTTGCTAAATGAATTGTATGAGGGTCTTCTTCGGAAGCTACAATTTTTAATAAGGCGTAATAAATTGTAAGAAGCGGGTCATCCGGGGATAAACCACTGTTATCATTAGAACCTGTGGGACTCACATACAAATCTTCATTCACCGGTTCTAATTTTTCATTAAGAATATCAAATGTAAAGTTATCAACTGGATATGCAAAATAGTCATTTGGTTCTAAAACTGTAAAGGTATCAACAATGACATTTATAATTGGACAGTTATACTCAGCATATAAATCAGTTCCTGAAGGAGCGGAATTTAAAAAGATATTGCATCGTTCGTTAGGGTTAAAATTCACACTGGAATTATAATAACAGAAAATTCCACCTCCACCACCTCCAGCCCAGCCAGTAGCAGTATTTTTGCTTATGGTAACATTAGAAAAACTTGGATTGGAATTATCCCAACAGCAAATTCCACCGCCATAAATACCTGCTGTATTTTCATTTATGATAACATTTTCTAAATTTGGACTGGAATCTTTACAGTAAATTCCACCACCGTAATATCTTGCTGAATTTCCTTGTATTATAATATGCTCCAAAATAGGGTTAGAATTGTCTATAAAAATCCCACCACCACTACCGTCTGGCGTATAACCTGATAGAGCGAAACCATTTATAATTGTAAATCCTATCAAAATAGCAGTAGAATCTTCTCCACTTTCAAATTTAACTACACTTCCATCTTGATTTCCATCAATAATCGTTTGTGAAATATAAGATGAGTCTTGGGTCGTTAAAAATAAAGAAGCAACAGTAATATTTTTTCCATTATAATTTACATTTTCTACATAAGTTCCCGGATGAACGAGAACAGTATCACCATTACTTGCAACATCAATTCCTGCTTGAATTGTCGGTTGGTCTTCCGGCACATTTATTATTGTAGCGTTTAATGAAGCTGATATAACTAACAAAAATCCAAATAATACTAATTTTGATTTCATTTTGTCCTCTAAATATATTTTTTTGAACTATGAATTTTATTTCAAGATTAAACACTTCTTTGTATCAATAACTTTGTCACCGACCTTTAGTTTATAAAAATAAATGCCTGAACTGACAGGATTATTATTTTCATCTTTTCCATCCCAAACGATATTCGGGGTTCGGGATTCGGGATTCGGGATTCGGAAAGTTCTTACAAGTTGTCCTTTTATATTATAAATTCTTATTCGTGCCTGTTCGTGTAAGTTCGTGTAGTTCGTGGCTAAATTAAAAGAAATCGTGGTGGAAGAACTAAATGGATTAGGATAATTTTGATGAAGTTTGGTTTGGATTGAAGGTGGTTCATCTCCTGCAGAATGTCCTGTTGAAGCAGTAATCCTGATGTTATCTAACCACCAGCCGGGGTCGGTTATTGTATCATCACTTTCAAATCTAAATCTTAAATATATTTGATTGTTAATATAATCTTCTAATGATATAATATTTCTATTCATATATGGATTTATAGCAAAATTCCAGGCTTTGTTTATCCCAGAAAACTTTACTAATTCATCCCAATATGTTCCATCAATTGAAATCTCAACATAACAGAAATCTTTATCGTGTTCAGTGTAATATTTCTGATAAAATGATAAAACGACATCATCATCAACACCATTTAAATTAATAGGATTTAAAGTAGTTAAAATTGAACTGGAATTATTGGAATAGAATTTATAAAAATCGCAAGATACCAGGTCGGGATTATTAGTAGCAACATTTGAACTATCAAATATATCAAATTCTATTGCCCATTCACCAGCAACTTCCCAGTTGGAAAATCCACTTTCCCAATCTTCACTAAAAAGCACAACTTCTGGAGAAAGCACTACATTCATATCATAGAATCCTGGAATGAATTCAATTGTATCAATACAAGGAACACATCCCTCTGAAGTTACCTGAATTTTGTGTTCCCCTTCATAAGTAATAAAAGCAAATCCCCCATTTTCTGTATAAATAGTATCATTCTCTATATCATACACAATAATTTGAGCTGGAACAGGATTTCCATTACAAGTTACAGTTCCACTGACTTCAACTAAACCTAAAGGAACCAATTCAATATTCAAATTTGTCCAGCAGGAGTTGTTCACAGTTACATCATTTATGAATTTTTCCTCATACCCTTTTTTTCTGATAATTAAATCATAAGTTCCAGGCATAAGCACGCGCCAGAAGCGTCCATAGAGCTCATCAGAAAGACGTGCTGCAAAATATGAAGCATACTTCTCTTCAACTATTACTTCAGCGACAAGAGGTTGCCCAGAGAGAGAATCTGTGATATGTCCTGTAAGCATAGATGAATAATCTAAATATCCATTTATACTTCTACTCAAAAGCCAATAAGCCCCCACGCTGCATCGTTCACAAGTGTCGTCTACCACCCAGGGAGGAGGTTGAATATTATCTGTCCCACACTCAATTAAAAGTTGTGTTGTTCCATAAGCTTGATAAAACCAATCGTGTGCTATACCTACTCTACCTTGAGAGGGACCTGGTTCATAATATCCGCCCCCACTCTCTTTCTCAATCAATCCAGCCACAGTTTCTCCTACCATTTGATTCACAGCAAAGTCAGGTGGATGCTTTCCACTTACATTCCAGTTATACGAATATTTTACTTTCTCGCAGTAATTACCACTTCTTGACGAATGCCAGTTTATTGAAAATATAAAATGCTGTTCTTCAGCCAAATTTCTAACTGCTCTTGTCCCACCTTCAGAAAAAGGGGCAGGACCGCGATAGTAATCCCATAATTCTTCTCCACCAGGTGCCCAAAGAGTATCTCCATGTATCCAATTAAAAGCATAATTACGATTCAAGTCAACTCCATCTCTATCATATCCAGGTCCGGGTTCATAATCAATACCTTCAATAAATGTTCCATTCTGATTACAATCTCTTTTATTTTTTCTAAATGCTGTATCCCAATCATCCATAACAACTTGAAGTCCTTCGGGATTTATGGATGGAATAAACCACATCTCTAATTCTGAAAGCCATATACTATATGGTGACATATAAAAATGTTCAAGAATATCATTTATCATATACATTGTAATTTCAACTCCAAGCACTTCTTCGGCATGGCATTGTCCGACATAAAGCACAGCAGGTTCATCTTCATCCAGAGTTACATTATCTGAAATTTTTACTGCCCAAATTGGAATCGGCTCTTGATACGGCGCACCTAATGTTACTCCAATTGAATCTACTAAAACCCAATCTGGATATAATGCTTGCAAAGAATCAATCTCAGCCTTAATCTCTTCGTAGGTATGGTATCTTGGGTCCAATGAAAATAAATTTAAACTTATAAAAACAGAAACTATAATTATGAATAAAATTATTTTTTTCATCATATTCTCCTAACCTGGACAAGCCAGAACCAAACAGGAAATATTAATCAATAATAAAGC
>JACNFI010000132.1 GCA_014384665.1 Candidatus Cloacimonadota bacterium | reverse complement strand
GAACTGATATTGAAAATATGACAAATGATAATTTTTCATTTCTTTTTATTCGGAAATCAACCAGTGATTCTATTAGAGTGCGAACAAGAGACGGACTTTTTCCTGATGGATTTTTTGAACTGCGAAAACTTGTTAAATACAGTAAAAAATTTACCGCAGAGGAGGAAGAGACTTTTTGGGCGACCAAACGAGAGCTTAAACACAAATTTATGACTTTTCCAGCAGAGGGGATTTTTGTAATTGAATGATGAAGAGAAAATCAAGGATACAAAATTCTAACAAATAAATAAAAAAATGAAAAAAAACTTGACAAGTATATTTTACAAATGAGAATGTGTCGCATTCTCATAAAGAATAATAAATAAAAAAACGAATGTGAATAATGAAAATAGATAAAAAGGTGGCTCTGAAACCAATCGGAATAATCCATACGCGGTATAAGGCAATGGAGAAGGTCCCGTATCATGGGGGATTGGCTAAGGAAATCTCCGAACTGGAGTTCTTTAAAGAATACGAAGATGGATTGAAGGACATTGAGCAGGCTTCTCATCTTATTGTCCTTTATTGGCTTGATAAGGCAGACAGAGGAATATTGCAAGAGAATAATCCTCATGATGCAGAGATCCATGGAATATTTGTAACAAGGACTCAGAACAGACCGAATCCAATTGGGGTCACGATTGCCGAACTGATAGAAAGAAAAGGTAATATTCTAAGGATTAAAGGGCTCGATGCACTTGATAAAACGCCATTGCTCGACATAAAGCCGTATTTCTCCGGAATCGATGCGGTACAAGATGCCAGGATTGAATGGTTTGAAAAGGCTCACTCTATAAGGTAATAAAAAATGAAAAAATCCAAAAAACTCTTTGAGCCAGAAACTATTTCTTTAGTTTTAATAATTCTCCAATTGATATTCAAAGTTTGGGTAGAGCTTATAAAGTCACAACATCTGCGCACGGAGCATATAATTGTAGATTCGCTGTTTTGGTCTGGAACACTGGGGTGGGTAGTAATAATACCCCTTTTAATTCTGAAACACAGAGCATCTTATTTAGTTGCATCATTATTGGGCATATTAAATGGTATAGTTGGAGGACTCTTCCCCCTAATTGGTGTGTGTCATCATTATATTGTTGGCCCTATAATTTTTATTCATGGTTTTTTGATTGCCTATTTTAGCTACAAGGCATACAGAAAATTAACATATTGATCCCGTTGGTTATGCAACCTAGGGGATTGAGTTTACCCCGTTGGATATTAGCCTACGGGGTTTACACGAAAGGAAGATATAATGAAAAAATTTAGACTAATAACAGTCATACTGGCAACAGGTATTTCAATTCTCTTCCTGCCTCTGATTGGTTTGGCAGGTGATACTGGCGTAATTGAAGGAATAATAACGGATGTTCGGACAAAAGAACCAATCTCTGATGTTAACATTATGCTTGAGGGGACAACACTTGGTACACTTACGCATACTAATGGTAGATATTTTATTTCTGGAGTCCCTACTGGCAAATATAAGGTCATTGCCTCAAGAATTGGATATAAGCCAGCGTTTAACAGAGTTATAATTTCTACTAATAAAGCCTCTATTCTCGATTTTGAACTGCTCAAGACAGCGATTCCGTTAGAAGGGATAATCGTTACCGCTACTAAAACAGGACATCTTCTTCGTGATATTCCAGTCTCCGCGGCTGTAATAACCAAAGAGGAAATGGAGATAGCAAATATTGAAACCGCATCCCAAGCAGTAAAGTATATTCCAGGAATATATGCGCAAGGAGGCTTTGGCTGGGTGAAGGAATCTGCTAAACTTCAGGGACTTGATCCACAATATACTTTGCTCCTTTTAGATGGTCAAAAATTGCGCGGAGCCCCCAAATATTCGGCAGATTTATCACAGTATCCTGTAGAAATGATTGAAAGGGTGGAGATAGTCAAGGGACCTGCGTCTGCACTCTATGGAAGTGATGCAATGTCAGGTGTAATCAATGTGATTACGAGAACTGCTCCAGAAAAACCCATATTTTCTGCTTTAGCCTCTTTTGGCACATTTGAAACCAGAATCTACCGGCTGAGCCAGGGTGAGAAAATGGGCAAATTCGGGTATTTCTTAAGCTATAATCGTAGAGAATCCGATGGACCAGACACTACAAAGTGGATTTTAGAAGATACAACAATCGTAGATACAACAAGGTGGGGAAAGTTCAAGGACGAAAGCTATCATGCAAGTTTAGGATATGAGTTTGCTCCTGGTATTAGATTGATCCTGAAGACAGGTTATTTTCAGCGTGAGCAGGTAATGGATCCTCCTGAACAGCAAAGACATAGCATAAATTTACTGGGAGAATGGCAACTGAGTAATGTTTCTAACTTGAAGCTAAGAGGCTCTTGGTTTAAATATTACCGTTTCTTCCAAAGAAGGGAAGCAGATATTTATCACAAACTTTACGAGGCAGAGCTGAATTATAGCCGATTGGTTAGAAAAAATCTTTTTACCCTTGGTTACTACTATTGTAAAGAGTATCATACACACTTTAAGTTTGATCCACTTATGAAATCAGGAACTAAATCACAGCTCACCAATAGTTTCTTTATCCAGGATGAGATAGAATTTCTGCCTTTCAGTCTGGTAATGGGAACTCGTATAGACCATCATGACAAATGGGGCACAATAGTTAATCCTAATGCAGGACTGGTATACAGATTAACCAAAGACCTTAAGTTAAAGGGCTCGGTTGGAAGTGCATTCAAGGAACCTCCAATGTGTCATCTTTATACAGTAGATTTGTTTCAGACGAATCGTTGGATAAGAGCAAATCCTGACTTGAAACCAGAAAAATCCTGGGGCTATCAGTTAGGGGCAGAGTATGAAATCAGCGAAAATCTCCTGACCAGGGTCTCTCTGTTCAGAAATGATATTAAGGACTTGATAGAAAGATACCCTACTGGAGATAGTCTGCGACCTGAGCCTTGGGAACCCCTTTACCCTGTATACAGTTACAAAAACATAGACCGGGCTTATACTCAGGGATTAGAATTTATGCTCTCAAGCCAGTTTAGTTATTGGCTATCAGGAAGATTAGGATACACATTGCTTGAGACGAAAGATAAAGATAAAGAGGAAGAACTTTATTATAACCCAAGGCATAAAGTAAATATGGAATTGGAATGTGAGATTCCTGAATATGGTCTGGGCATAAACCTAAGGGGTGAATATGTAGGAAAGAGATGGGGTTGGTCTATTGAACCTGGTGTTTGCCCTGGTATGGCTCCTCCACCAGAAGAGACAAAAGAGAGATTAGAGAGTTATTCCCTCGTCCATATTAAAATCAATAAAGCCATTGCTAAACACGCTCAGTTCTTTATATCTGTAAATAATATCTTTGATGAAAAGTATGTGGAATGGGCTATGCAAGAGATGCCCGGAAGAGAGTTTCTTGGTGGGATTAAATTGAAGTTTTAGTCATACTTACATAACGAATTTTATGAAAGTTATGAAAGAGAATCTGCTCAAAAATGAGCAAGAAAAAGAAACCCCAGTGAAATAAAAGAAAAATTTCAACCCAGTTAAATAAATAATAAAAAAGATTTAACGGGTTAAACGGGGTAAAGGAGAAAAAGATGAAAGAGAAAAAAGTACTCTCAAAAACAATGAGTCCGACTTTGTTCCGAAAAGAATCGGGACTACGCCCTCCTAAAAGATGGAGGGTAAACCGTGACAAGAAAGGAGAAAAAATGGTTAAAAAATGGACAAAAGTGCTTGTCCTAGTTGCTATTGCTTTATTGGCGATAAATAGTGTGCAAGCACAAGGAACCTGGCAGACAAAAGCGGATATGCCAACAGCAAGAAGGTCACCAGCAGGTGCTGAAGAGAATGGCAAAATTTATGTCATTGGAGGATGTGGTGGACCAAGGACGAATGAAGAATATAATCCAGCCACAAACTCGTGGGCAACCAAGGCTTCTCTGCCCGGGTCAAGGAAGCGAGGCAAGGGTGCTGTTGCTGGTGCGGTTAACGGGAAGGTCTATTTTATCGGAGGACATCAAGGACCTCCTCCCGGACAAACTGTAAACTTTACTGATGAGTACAACCCAGCCACAAACTCGTGGACAACCAAAGCTTCTATGCCTACAGCGACAGAGGGTGCTGCAGTCGGTGTAGTTGACGGCAAAATCTATGTTATAGGAGGCTATAGTGGAACAAGCTTCTTAAACACAGTTCAGGAATACAACCCAGCCACAAACTCGTGGGCAACTAAAACTCCTATGCCAATGGCAAGAGCCTTTATTGCAGGTGCTGTGGTTGACGAAAAAATCTATGTCATTGGAGGATTCAATGGAAATTGCTTGGACATAGTCCAGGAATACAATCCATCAACAGATTCCTGGTCAACCAAGGCTCCTATGTCAACAGCACGCTACTGGCTTGCAGCGGATGCAATTTATGGAAAAGTCTATGTTGTTGGAGGCTATGATGGAGAGAGCTACCTAACAACGAACGAGGTTTACGACCCAGCCACTGACTCTTGGTCAACGGAAACACCCATGCCAACCACAAGAAGTCACATTGTTGCTGTTGAGTATAATGGTAAAATTTATGCTATGGCCGGGGTTCTTCCTGATGGAACTTTCACAAATGCCAATGAAGAGTTCAGCCCATCAGTAGGAGTTGGGGATGAACAATTGCCAGTGGTTTTCAGCCTTGTACAGAATTACCCAAATCCTTTTAGCGCCACCACCACAATTTCTTTTTCAGCCACAGATTTACACAGATTATCCCCATTAGATAGCGAGCATCTAACGGGGCAGGCACAGATAAGAATTTA
>JACNFI010000131.1 GCA_014384665.1 Candidatus Cloacimonadota bacterium | reverse complement strand
AATTATTATCAAGATTACCATTATATGGTTGGACATTATACTTAGGAATTAAAGACAATTATGCATATATTAATAGTAAAGGTAGTGATTATGATCCTTTTACTAATTGTTTATACAAAATAGATATTACTGATAAGGAAAACCCGGAAATAATAAATGAAATATTTTCTTATTTTGAAAAAGCAAAAGACCCAATTCGTTTTTATGGTAATTACCTAGCCTATCACTCTTATGATTACACTTTATATCTGAAATTTTACAGTATCTCTAACATGGAACTGGTAAGTGAGTTACCTACAAATAACCAATTTCTTCAAATTAATGATTCTGTAACAGCAAAAATGATTCCTTATACCAATAACCAATTCAAGTTGTATGACTTTAGCGACCCCACAAATGTCACAGAATTGGGTGAAATTGACCTATCTGAATGTAATTTTGAAGAAATAGAAAATTTTAAGATGATTTCTGAGAATGTATTCGCCAGCCTATCCTGGGATGGTATTGCTTTCTGGGATATAAATGATATTTCAGATTGGGAATTTATTTCAAGTATCACTACAGAATCCTCTAATTGTAATTTTGCCTTGGTTGATGATTATCTAATAGTTTCAGAGCAACACGGATTAGAAAGTATAAATATTGCAGATTTAACATCGCCATATTCAGTTGATTTCTACGAAACCGATATACTCCTTGCCGGATATATCGGAGTAAAGGGGATTTATAATTATAATAATAATGTATATCTTGGGACAGGAGGAAATGGTATTGAGCATTTTGCCGTAAATAATGGAATAATTTATAAAGTAAGTGATAATTATCAATATCCAATTTGGGCCGGTTCTTATAGCTATATCTATACTGATTATCTATTTTTACCTACAATGACAAAAGGTGTATGGATTTTTGATATAAGCAATCCTGTTCAACCTGAACATGTTCAAACAATACTTGATAGTCATTATATTTATATTATTCAATTTAAAGATAATTTGGTGGCGATTTGGGATGGTGGAGAAGATTATTATAGTAGTGATGATAATGAGATAAAAATTTATGATATTAGCAATCCTGAGAATCTAACTTTAAGAAATACTATCCAAAATGTGGACTATACAATACAAAAATTTGATGATACAAATTCTAATCATATTTATCTAATTAAGTATTATCCGGATTATCAATTGAAAAAATATGATATTTCACAGGAAGGTGAAGCAATACTTGAATTTGAGTTTGCTTTGCCAGAAAAGGCTTATGGTGTGTTTCACAATGGCTATGCATATCTATTGGGCATCTCCCAGTCTGATAACCAAACTCTTTATATTATTGGTGGGTTACAAGACAATGATCCAGCAATTATATCTACAATAAATAATTTTGCTGATGGTTACCCCAATGCAGGACTTTATAAATGTGAAGAGTACTTTTATATTAAAACATATCACCCAACAAGTCCAGGAGATAAATATTATGAATTGCAATCCCCGACCGAATTAGTACATCTCTTTATCTTAAATGCAAAAAGTGTAGGGCTTTCAACTATTAATACTGATGACTTATTGTTTGTACCTTTAATCTATACTACAGTCTATATTTATGATGTTAGTGGCAATCCAATTGGGCAGTTAGAACCTATCTCTACTTTTTATGATTATAGCTTTTCAACAAAATGCTTATTTTATGAAAATAACGATACCAAATATTTGTTTCACTGCCAAGGAGAGGCAGTATCTGTTTATGAATATTCATATACAGGAGTAGATGAGCAACATCAATTGATAAGTAACTTCATACTTTCTAATTATCCAAACCCCTTCAGCGCTTCTACAACAATTTCTTTTAATATTAACCACAAAGACACCAAGAACACAAAGGGCACAAAGATGAAAATTTATAACATAAAAGGGCAGATAATAAAAACTTTCCGAATCCCTAATCCCGAATCCCGAACCCCGAATATAGTCTGGGATGGTAAAGATGAATATGGCAAGCAATTGCCAAGCGGCATTTATTTCTGTAAATTATCTTCGGGAGATAAATCAGCAGTTAAGAAGATGTTAATTCTAAGATAATTTTATTTGACAAAATAATTTTAATTCTTATTAATTTTTGTTTATAATTTGAGCGACAAAATGAAAGCAAAGAAGGGGATATTGATGTTTTTTAACAACATTCTAATATTCCAATTTATTATTCATATAACCAATTCTTCGTTTCCAATTTTCAGTTTTGTTTTCCAAATCATGAATTCCGAACCCAACATTTTACCCCCTCCTGGAAAAATTCAATTATTAAAATACAAAAAAAGATATATACCAATATCTGCGAGTTTATTTCGAATAAATAAATACCTATTTTTAATTGGGAAAAATAAAATCATTCTGACACAGCCTCTCTACCGGCTTCTCTCTGGTAGAAAGGCTATGCGGATGATTGAACCTCAATATTGTACAGGCAGAGCAGAAACGAAAACGCAAAAAGAACCTAAGGATAATACCTCTCACTTTATACCATATAGGTAAAAAATACCCGGGTGAGAGGGAAATGCGGAAAAGAGAGTAAAATTTGGAGTAAAAATGCTTAAAAAAATTTTAACAGGTGCAATCTTGCTTGGACTGCTTTTTGCAGGTAGCTTGATTGCAGAAGAATCAAAAGAGATATATGGATTAATTCTTACTTTAGTAGATAAAGATAATGACCCTATAACTTATCAGTTAGTAAAATGTGAACGAGAACAGTTGGAGGAGAATTATATATTGACTACGAATACACAAATGATATTGGTGTAGTTGGGTTTGGAGCATCTGCTGAGGAAGCATATTATTACTTGCAGACAACATGGAATAATTGGACTTATGATAATGAAATTTGGAAACCATGGGGTCAGATTGGTGTAACATGGAAACTTGAAATACCTCAAGATCCTGAATGATAAAACATATCAGGGGGGTGAATTCACCCCCCTGATATTTATAGAAAGGATAATATATGAAAAAAATTTTAATATGTATCTATATCATTATTGTAATATTTATTTCTAAACAAATAATTGCAGATTATGAACAACTACCAGGTTTTCCATATTCTACAAGTCTAAATGCCATTTCTGCCAAAATGAGAGGAGTAGGAGTTGTTAATATTAATGATGACCCTTTTTTAGAGATAGTAGTTTCAATTTCCGATACAACATTTTCTATAAATTACCAAGGAGAAAGGTTATGGGCAGCATATACTCCTCATGATGCTCAAAGAACTATGTCTTTTGCTGATATAGATAATGATGGTTATTTAGAGATATTACAAACTACAAGGAGTGGATGGGTATATATTTTAGATAAAGAAGGTAATAACTATCCAGGATGGCCAAAATATTTTGGAACACCCTCACCATGGTATAGCTATATAATCTCTACCCCAGTAGCCTATGATTTAGATGGAGATAGAATTAAGGAAATCATTTGGGGAGATTTTGACCACAACTATCAGAGTTATTTATATGTAGTTGATATTAATGGAGAAAATTATAATGATAATTTCCCTTTCCCTATATCTCCTGGAGTTTCGGGAGGAGCACCAGCCATTGGAGATGTTGATAATGATGGTATTCCAGAAATTGTTTGTATGGGGTACTATGATCTTTTTATTCTTAAACCTGATGGTTCAATTCTAAATGGATGGCCCCAACAACCATTTGATGGAAATGCTTGTTATAGCATAACTTCACCTGTACTCGCTGATTTAACAGGAGATAGCTTTTTAGAAATAATTGTTGCTGCATCGGGTCCTATTACTACTGGTACACCATCAGGTTTAATAATATATAAATATGATGGAACAATTCTTAATGGATGGCCCCAACAATTTCCATTTATTACAAATTGCCCACCATCAGTTGCAGACTTAGATAATGATGGCACATTGGAAATATTGTGTGGTAGAAAGGGTGTCTATAGCCATGGTTATTTTTTGTATATTTATAATATCAACGGTCAGCTTTTTTTAAATGCCCCATATTACAGTTTTGGTAATGTAAATGGACCAATTATTATTGGAGATATTGATAATATAATAAATAAAGAAATAATTTTTGATTCAAATTTTACAGGACAAAATTTAGGATTTATACAGGGTATTCATTGTAATGGTGATACTATTAATAATTTTCCTCTACGACCAAAAGGTTGTACAATGTTAAATTCTTCAGTATTTGGTGATATAAACCAAGATGGATTACTTGACCTAACTTCATATTCTTACGATTTTGATAGCCTATGGGTGTATGTATATAATTTAAATGTTATATATGACCCTCTACAGATTGAGTGGAAAACATATCAATATGATTTTCAAAGACTTGGTCAATATCATCCACCATTTTCTTTTGATCCACCAACCAATGTTCAGGCGTCGGCAGATTCTCATGGTATAAATCTATCTTGGGACCAACCTGCAAATCAAAGAAATTATGCCTATTCAATATTCAGAGATGACAACCTGCTTGCAAGGACGCCTTACACGAGCTTTTGTGATTCCCTAGTACAGAGTTATACTACTTATCATTATTATATACAATCAGTTTATGAGCAGGGATATAGCCCCTCTTCAGAAATAATTGAGTTAACAACAGACTCTATTGTTTCGGTTGATAATTTGTTACCTTCAAATTTATCCTCAATAAATCTTTCCAACTTCCCTAACCCCTTCAGCACTTCTACCACAATTTCGTTTAATTTAGCCACCTGCCTTCGTCAAACTACGGCAAGGCAGGCAAAATCACACAAAATGGCACGAATTAAAATTTATAACATCAAAGGACAACTGGTAAAACAATTCAAAATT
>JACNFI010000130.1 GCA_014384665.1 Candidatus Cloacimonadota bacterium | reverse complement strand
TGCAGGCGAGCTTATTGAAGAAAAGGGAGATAGGGAATATTTTCTTCAGGTGCTCGATGAAGGTCCCTGGTTTGGAAAAAGATAACAAAGGTGCTAACTATATATGATACAGTATGACTTCAGTTCATCTTGCGGACAGTATGTGGGTTTCGAGATAGGGAAAGTTGTAGGTTGTAAGGAAAGAAAAATATTCGTTGTTTTGTTGATTAATTTGACAAAACTAAAACATTTTTGTTGATTTGAAACAAGTCTATTAGACGGAGGATGACATGAAAAAAATAGTTTCGGTTATATTACTCGTTTTATTACCATCTCTTTTATTCGCTGCACAGATAAAACCACAAAATACTACTTCAAAAGTACTTGATATCTTTAAATATCATGATTCCGGTAATTACTTATTCCGTGTTTCTAATTACGGCACTTTGGGCTCTGGGGATGATATAGTTCCACAGTGGCCCTCACTTGAATATCCAAAGGGTTCGGGTATTGATTTTCTTTATACTGGTGCTTTATGGTTCAGTGCGAAAAAACAACGCAGAAACGAATTAGGTGAAATGCTGTTCTGGCAGGATCCAAACCATGAATATACAGGAACGGCAAACATGGGATTTGGAAGAGTTATCGACACATTGACTACTGTTGGTTTTGATGGTGATGACGATTATTACGAACTTTTACCTGCATATAATCCATTAGAATATGTACTGGGAAATCAATATACTTTGTATAATCCCCTGGATAATACAATGAAGTATTATTCTTATAATGGAATAATAAATTTTGATGATGACGGTGACGGCTTGGTCGATGAAGATCCAATCGGGAAAATGGGTTTCCCAATTGATCCCGACAGCATTTTTTGTTTTTCTATGGGATACGATGATGATGGAGATGGTTTGATCGATGAAGATGGAGGATATTTCGGGTATGAAAATTTAAGATCATATTTTTATGATTATAGCCCCTTTGGAACTCCCGGAGAGCGAGTGATCGAAGCACAATCATATGCTCAAAATCATATACCATTAAATATAGCGATCTCTCATGAAACCTTCTGCTGGCCCCTTCAGTATTTTAACAAAATTGCACTTATTAAAACAACTATTTATAATATGAATCCAGTGGATACGCTCTTTGATTTTGCATTAGGATATTATATTGATTGTGATATTGGTCCTCAATCATGGAGCTCATACGTGAGAGCTGGTGATGATGTTAGTACTTATAGTGATTCATACAATTATGCCTACAGCTATGACAAAGATTTTGATGGAGGATTATCAGTCGGATATGTGGCAGCAAGAGTATTTCCTGTTGCTGATAATGCAAATTATGCGTGTTGGACCTGGGAGGTTGGTGACGGTCCCAGCCATAACGTTCCATGTGAAGAAAGAAATGAAAAGTATTGGTTAATGACACACAATGCTAACTCATTTGATCCAACAAAATATATTTCTCTTACTGAAGACCCAGGCGCTCAGCTTAATGACCCTTGTGATACACGATTTATGTATTCATATTATGGAGATCAGAATGGATTCACTAATCCAACAGGTAATAGTCTAAATTTAGAGCCCGGAGATTCTGTAATAATTTATTCGGCAGTATTTCTTGGTGACACAACCGATGAATTAGAAGATATAGCATCTCAACTACAATCATTTTATGAAGCAGATTTTGACCTGAGCTTCCTTGATAGTTTCATGCCTGATCTCTTTTTCTCTGAATACATTGAAGGAACCAGTCAGAATAAAGCCATTGAAATTTACAATCCTACAAATAACCAAATCGATTTAACCGATTATCAAATTGCACAAGCCGTGAATGGTAATGGATGGCAATATTATCATGAATTTCCTGATGATGCTGTATTAGAGCCATACGATGTGTGGGTAATTACAACAGATGAAGCTGATGACAGTCTTCAAAATGTTGCAGATGAGATACTTTCTTATCCTAGTGTTGTCCATTTTAGTGGTGATGATGCTCGTGGATTGGAAAAAACAACTGATGGTGGCACAACTTGGACTTTGATAGATATTATTGGCAATCCCGACGAAGATCCTGGCAGCGGATGGGATGTAGCCGGAATACCTGAAGCAACATACAATCATACAATTGTAAGAAAAGATTCAATTTTCAACGGAAATATTGATTGGACAACCTCGGCTGGTGTGAGTGCAGAGACGTCAGAATGGATCGTCTATCCATTAGATACATTTCAATATTTAGGTTGGCACAATGTTGGCGGTGATGTTCCCGAAACATTTATTTGCACATCACAGGGAGACATCGATTCTTTGCGTGTCGGTGCTGCGCTTAATTTTATGCTCATTGGAAGTGAAATTACAGATTATTATAAATACAGGTTAGTTTATTATGAAAATACCGGTACGGATACCCTTCACATTGGACCAATTGGAGCTATAATCGACAGTACAGATTGGCATTCAACAGCAAATTTTGAGGTGCCGGATAAATTGTTATTAAAGAGCAGTTATCCGGAAGGAAATCCTCACAATAAACCTCTCTTAAGAGAGAATGAAAAATATCCTGATGGAACCTATGAAGTAACACAATTGCAGGTCAAAGCTGTAAGTTATGCAGGATTAGAAGATTCTACAGCAGCTCACTTAACGTTTTTTGTCCGAGACTACTTTATTCCTGATACGGCACCCTTTATGGCTTCATGGGCTGATTATCTTCCTGATTTTCTTAATAATGCCAGCTTGAATATTTTACCACATGTTTACCTCTTAGGTCAAAAACATTACCTAAAATATTATCTTCACAGTCAGATACCGGACCACCCAATACCGGAAAAAATTATCAGCGGAGAGTATCATTTCGGTAATCCTTTTTATGTAGATACCAATGAAAATTTTTCTGCAATCTGGTCACAAGATATGGAACTACATTTATGGTGGAGCTATTTAGGAGAATTTGAATATACTTGTAGTCATGGAAGAATTTATGCAGGTAATACATATTTCTATGATGAAAATTTGGATGAGTACATTCGCTACTATTGTGATATTGAGTATATGGATATTCAACTTGATGGAGGAACGAGCGGTTTACCTTCAATCGGTTCTGTAATTATTGATTCGTTAAGCGGAGAAGAATGGATGAGGATAACTATCGATCAAGATCAATCATGCATGCTTACAAATTTATCAATTGGAGAGCACACCTTCAAAGTGCGGGCTATTGATATTCAGGGAGCGGTGGATCCAAGTCCTGAAGAATTAGTATTTACTCTTCATGAATCTGTAGATGCAAGCCAATCCGATAACATACTTTTAGTTGATGATACTCAAAATCAGATGATATTTGCTATTGAGGATTCTGTAAATAATTTCTATCAGGAACTTGTTGCTGATTATAGTGGAATAGTTGAATGGATCGATCTACAAGATTTAGTTAATGTTGAAGTATTAAATCGTGGTGTTAGACAGCATGGTGGTCTCGATCCATTTTTTGCACCATCAGATATCCAATCATATAAGATGATACTGTGGTATGCAAATGATCCTAAGAGTTTTTATAATGATTTTACTAAAGTTCATCTAGTACAGCATTATGATATTATGAGGTATTATTTGGATCAAGGAGGCAGCTTGCTCTTTACAGGAACAGCTAATATCTGCGATCCATTATATCCCAATTATATAAATTTCTTAGAAAAATACGGTGGTCTTGCAGATACACTTTCTGCACTATCTCAGTTAATTGACGAAAACAACTGGTTGTGGGGAATGCCCAATCAGGAAAACTCAATGTTTGTCGGTGCACATGGTGTAAATGATTTCAATACCCTTGATCCCTTTAATTTAAATCTTCATATTTATAAATTTCCCACTGGAGCATTTTTCCCCGAATATTGGGTTATGACCTCTAATCCATTAGGAAAAATTGGAAATGTTACATTCCTAAATCCTGTTCAAGCAGAAACAATCTTTACCTGTATTACTGATACAATGGCTATTCATCAGCAGTTTGCGGATGCACCTGTTGGAACTAAATATGTAAAAGACCCGGGAGAAACCGGCGCAGTCTATACTCTTGGATTCCCATTATATTATATGGAAATAGATGATGCTAAAACCTTCATGGATTTAGTTTATGCTGATCTGGATTCATTATTCTCAATTGATGATCCGCATTTTGTTCAAGATCAACCTTATATTGATATTTTGAGCTATCCGAATCCTGTTACTTTGTCATCAAACAATCAGACTTTTTCATTTAATTTCAAGAATATTCAAAATGTAGTAGATCCAAAAATAAAGATATACAATATAAAAGGACAGCTAATTAAAACCATTGATATTCCCAAAGAAAACCTTGTTGTATCAAAGAACAGTATTTCATCTTCGACTTCCTGGGATTTCAAGGATGATCAAGGCAAGGATATTTTAGATGGCGTGTATTTTTATAAAATTGAGTCTAAAAGTATGGATTCAGCAATTAAGAAAATAGTTATAATAAGATAATTAGTTGATATTCATCTATTTCGAATCCAAAGCATAGCGAGGATTCAAGGTATTGTTTTACTTTCAACCTTAACTCCTCGTCGATGAGTTAATACTGAGCAAAGTGAATGTGCTCCTTGGTCATTTAATTCTTTGATTCTGGTATATTTTGGTAAAATATTTTCACCATCTGTGAAATCTTTCGTATAAGATTCACATGGTCAAAATTTATAATCAACTTTTTCATTATTGTTATTTCGTGTTAATTCGTGGTTATATCTTTTCGGTTTATCTGAGTTAGGAGTCGAAATTGAGAGTTTCTTATTTTCCCAAAACTTGACAATCAGTCCCCTCAATTTGCTTTCCTCTTACTTT
>JACNFI010000129.1 GCA_014384665.1 Candidatus Cloacimonadota bacterium | reverse complement strand
TTAATTCTACTATTACATTTATATTTGACTCACCAGTTTCTAATGTAAGTTGTGATGCATCCATTGGAGATGCCTATCAAAGTGCTTCAAACGAAATTACTTTTGAATCTGCAGGTACAGTTGGTGCAACTGGAAGTATTAATTTTAGTATGGGTGGTTTGAACTACTATATGGAAATTAAGTTGATTGCAATATGATAAATGCCGGCAAATGTGTGGATACAAAAAAAATGCTATTACTTAGCAAATAATCGGAGGAAAATATGCAAAATATCACAAGAAAAATTGTTCAATTAGAATTTACAAAAGGAATAAATATGCAAAAAGATAAATTTGTTCATTTTTTTCGGATTAAGTTGTGAAAGATCAGAGACTTAATTTATGAGAAAGTTTTCAGCGAATAGAAGTAAATTTTATTCTCACATTTCATTTGTGAGAAAAGGGGATTTAATCGTTAGAATTAGGGCACACAATTTTTTAAATTTATTTACCATCACCACATTTTTTCATAACTTAAGCGATATAAGAAAAACTTTTCCGCCCCCTGGCGCATTACAAATATATAATAAATTTTACAAAATACGAAAAAAATACATTATCCTTGGAAAAAACAAATTTACCTGACTATGCCATTCTGTTCTTTTTTTTGAACAGAAAGGCAAAAGTTTTTACAGGAGAATTAATTTGAGTTTTAGTAAATTTGATAACTGATTAATTAAAAATTACAAAATTATGAAAGGAATAACGATGAAAAAAATATTAATTAAATTAATAATTATATCTATGTGTTTGATTATGAGTATTCCCTCTTTTGCTGGTGATTATGAAAAGGATTTATCTGCCGATGAGCCGGATAGCACATATCTGGATAGTTTAAAAAGGAATCCTGTGGTTGATTATGAAAAGCGATATCAAGAGACTCTTGAGATGCTACAAGAAGATGCGAGAAGGAGCGTGGAACCTTATATTGACGACTATATTTACGCATTGTCTGATACGAGTAAAGATAGGCGTTATATAGCAGCTTTTGAATTAGGCCGAAGCCAAGACAAGAGAGTAATTCCATATTTAGAAAAATTGTTATTAGAAGATCCTGCAAGCATTGTAAGGACACAATGTGCCAAAGCATTATCATCATTAAAATCAATTGCTTCACAACCTGTCCTAATAGAAGCTATGAAAGATTCTGAAGAAGAAGTTCGTCTGCAATCTGCTTTAACGCTTGCTTCTTTAGGTGATACTACTTATTGTATACCTGTACTCGAGGAGTTATGGAAGTTTGGAGATAGAAGAACTCGTCGGTTTGTTAATCGAGGTTTTAAAAATATTGGGACGGAAAGAGCTGTTCAGAATCTGCGCGAAGCTATAAATGATGATGACCCTTATGTTGCTGGGATTGCTGCAATTCAATTGGCTAAGTTGAGATATTTTGAGGATGCTTTTCCTTCACTAAAAAAATTGTTGAAACATAAAGATCCACTTATTAGGTGTGGGGCATTAAAAGGTTTGTTTTATATTGGTGATAAAGCATCACTCCAATTAATCAGGGAAATGTTGAATGATGAAGAGATAAGAGTAAGGAATCGAGCAAGAAAATTCCTTACGGATTATAATGAAGAGGTTCCTGAAGAGGATAAGCAAGGTTCTATGCGAAACTATGACCCCCGATGCCGCGGCTGCTTATGCTGATGAGTGGTGGAATGGGTGGAATGACCAATACTATACTTACTACCCAGATGCTGACTGTGCAAATTTTGTCTCCCAATGTTTGATAGCAGGCGGGTTGGATTTGTCTGCAGGTTGGGATGGATATGGTGCTGGTGTAGATGATTGGGGTTGTATTCCATACTGTGATCATTTACACATTCATTTAATGAATTATCAAAATGTAACTCTTCATGAACGACTATCAGAAGATGATTGGCCTCAAGAACCAGACTGGTTTGTAAAAGGAGATCCTGCTATATACAATGAAGAGGATAATCCTTGGAAACATGCTGTATTTGCAAGAAGCGGTGATGAATATTTCTATGCAAGATTAAATTCACATACTCCTGATGTATATGATGTAAGAGTATATTGGTTTTATGATAACTATTCAAATTTAGTTAGTTGTGATTTCTATCATATACCAATTGGAGGTGCTTCAGTTGATGATTCATTACAATTATCAAATCACTCTATTCTATTTCACAATTATCCTAATCCTTTCAATATTGCCAGCAATACAACAATTTCTTATTATTTAAAAAACACTATCAACCAACCAAAAATCGAAATCTACAATATAAAAGGGCAGAAGGTTAAAAACCTGCAACTTAACAACGAGCCCGGTGCTGGTGAATTAGTATGGAATGGAACAAATATGCTGGAACAAAATGTAAGCCCCGGGATTTATCTGTACAGAATGATAAATGCCGGCAAATGTGTGGATACAAAAAAAATGCTATTACTTAGCAAATAATCGGAGGAAAAAATGCAAAATATCACAAGAAAATATAAAATATCGTTCCTACTCATATTTATCCTGTTTATGAGTAACGTTTGCTTCGCAGAAACAGAATTAGAGAAAGCCACAAGAGAGCAGTTAATGGAAATTCTTAATGATGAACAAGTTGTTAATGATTTTATGAAGGAAATTTTAAGAAGGGAAAAAAGAGAACCTTACAGACCTATTTCAAAAAAATTACGGGAAACTTCTGCAGTAGAAATGGTTATTATCACAAACGATGAATATAAAAATGCATTTGAAGTTTTTGCTAATATAAAGAAAAGTGAAGGTATAAATACAGATGTAGTTAGCACTTCAGCCATAGGTGAAACAACTGCCGAGATACGAAATTGGTTATGGGTTAGGAAAATAGTGAATCCGGATTTAATGTATGTCCTCATAGGTGGAGATGAAAATGCGGTTCCAATTAAGGATTTTACTTATTATCAAAATGGTGCTCCTCATCTTGCTACCACAGATTTCTATTATAGCAATGTTCTCTCTAACTGGCCCTTGGACGATGATATTTATGATATTGATCCGCATACGGATTTGTATGTTGGACGTGTTCCTGCCAGGTGCGAAGAAGAAGTTATAATGTTTATAGATAAATACAATTCCTATAGAAAAAGTCATACCCAATATACCGATGCAATGACATTTATCGCCACAAATATTCTTAAAATAAAAAATTCTGCAACAGATAACATCGTAATTGATAGTATTGCATCGCATGTTCCGGACTACATCTCCAAAGATATGATCTACAACTATGACCTTATAGATACTTTGAATGGATGTGCACAACCTATAGTTGACGAACTAAATAATAGAGATTTCAGTTTTCTCTATTTATCATGCCATGGTGGTGGTGCTTATTGTATTTATAATTCGGAATATGATGATGATTCGACTTGGGTTTGGAGGAGTTTTGGACCTAATAAAAGAAATAATATTACAATCAGCACAAGGCATGTATCAGAAGGCGGATGTTGGTATAATGATTTTACAGGAGATTCAACAGATTATTATTATACATCTCCTCCGGAGAAATATTGGCAATTAGAGGATAATGTACCTGATTCATATGGTCAAAATTATGTTGCCTGGATTGCTTCTTGCTATACCACAGATCTAGGTAATTGCATAAGTGCAGCACAACCTGTTCTTCGTGATTCTTCGGGGGAAATTATTCAAACACATCATTATCCCGAACAACCCGGAGATGGTCCTATAAGAATTCCTGATTCCGAAGTTCCGGATTGGGAAGAGAATGATGTTCAGTGTGTTTCCGAAGCCTTCTTTAATGAATTTGGCGGACCGGTTGCCTTATATTCCTCTTCTTCAATGGATTATCCTTACTTGACCGATATACTGGTTCAAGAATATTTTGATATGCTTTTTGAATATAATTTGCATACGCTTGGTTTGTTAACAAGAGATTGTTGGACAATATGGTTTCAATACTTTCAAAATCTCCGTGTTCTGAAGGAGATATATGTTGGATACACTTTATTCGGAGATCCGAGTATGCAGATATGGTCCCAGAAAGCGGAGAAATTGGTTACGATACATAAACCTGGTGGATTTGGAGGATCCCACATTTACACTTTTAAATCACTGGATTCCTCAGGAAATCCTGTTCCTGCCACAATTGTTGTATTAGATGAAGAGATGAATATATTGGGCAAAGGAACTTCCCCTTATACTTATAAAGGAACAATAACAGATAATAGTATTATTACTTCCAATAGTCCCAATTACATTCAATCTATGAATAAATATTATGAGATAAAGGAATATTCCGGACTTCCTTATGAAATGACTTTTGAAGAAGGCATTGATAATAATTGGGAGATGTTTAACAGTAATGAATATGGAAGAACTATAATAACTGATGAGTATGAACCCTATTCCGGAAGGAAACATCTTATCATGGATGTTAATACTGATAGCCATTATTCAACAAATGAAGCTTGGTTACATCTAAGTCTTGAGAATCAAAAAGGGGTTGTAATTTCATTTTTCTGGAAAGAGTTTGATGATGAAGACCATTTTGAGGATGGTGTATTTATATCTGACAAAGGAGGAGGGTATTTTGAAAAGATATATTCCTTAAAAGATAATAAAAATAAATGGGAAAGAGTAGTTATTGAACTTGACAAAATAGTACGAGAATTTGGTATGAGATACACCGATGACTTTGTAATAAAATTTCAACATTATGACAATGATAAAATACCCAGGGATGGTTTTGCATTTGATGATATTAATGTATATTCTAACTCAAAAGACCCAGGACTCGAAAAGACTGTTAGTAAGGCAGCTATCAATCTTGCGAACTATCCCAATCCCTTTAATTCGGAAAC
>JACNFI010000128.1 GCA_014384665.1 Candidatus Cloacimonadota bacterium | reverse complement strand
AAATTTTCTCATTCTATCACTATTTATAGGTAAGTCTTTTTTTGTAATAAAAGCAATTAAATCAAATATTTTTCCAAATAATACGGCGATACAAAGAGGTATTCTTATAATTGGCAATTTAAAACCCTTATTGTCTGCTATGATTTCCATTAATTCTTTTACTGTGATATATGGCTTATCCAGAGTATTGAATATTTGCAACCCGGATTTCATTCGATGCATTACAAAATCAGTCATCTCTACAAGATTTTCCAATGAAACCATTGATTTAATATTATTACCATTCCCAATGGTTATCCAAGATTTTCGATGCATCATATCGATTAGATTATACATATTTGCATAATTAAACGGACCATAAATTATCGAGGGTCTTAAAAAGATAACTTGCCTTTTAATATCTTGCTCTAACCATTTTTCAATAACTTTTTCTCCTGCCAGTTTACTTTTGCCATATTCATTATCAGGAAGCAGTTCCCCACTTTCATCACAAGGGACAGATTCATGCCCATACACAGAAACTGTGCTGTAATAAATAACTTTTTTAATATTTCGTTCAGAAGCATATTCCATTAATACTTTAGTTCCGTATTCATTATTACTATAGTAACTCTCTTTGGAAATGCCGAAATCATGTTTTGAAGCGGCACAGTGGATTACAAGATCAATAGTTCTGTTATTGAATTTTCTTAGATCTTCAATTTCTCGAATATCACCTTTTTTTGTTTTAAGATGCTTTTCTATCAGGCAATCATCCCTTTTATCTATTCCACAAACAGTGTGTCCCTTTTCTGAGAAATGCCACATGAGTCGTGAGCCAACGAATCCGTTAGAACCGGTAATAAGAATGTTCATTAAATTTATTCTCCATATTTTTTTTTAAGAGTATCAAAAATTATTTTTTCAATATTCTCGGATAATTTTTTTCTATTATAATAATCTTCAACAAACTTTCTTCCCCTTTTACCCATAATTACAAGCTCAGAATTTGTTTTGAGCATTATTATTTTTTCTGCTAAATCATGATAATCTTCTGGCTTATAAAAGAGACCCGCTTTACTCTCTTCCAATATCTCTCTTGCTTCACCGTCCACGCCAAGCAAAACCGGAAGCTCACATGCCAGATAATCAAAAAGCTTAGAGGGAATAGTTCCATAAAATACTTTTGACCTCTTTAATGGTACTATACCACAATGAGCTGCAGATAAATATTGAGAGATTTCTTCTCGTGGTTTTTCTTCTATAAAAATGACATTTTTCAATGAATGTTCACTGGCTATATTGTACAATTTTTCCTTTTCCGGACCATCTCCTATAATAAGAAATAGGATATCACTATAGTCTTTCAGCTTCTTTGCAGCATACAAAATAGTATCAATTCCTTGAGCAAGACCAAGATTACCAGCATAGATTACAAGAAATTTATTCTCAATGTTTATATTGTATTTTATAAAAATATTTTCAAAATCAACTTTATGCCAGTTGTTAATATCCGTACCATTTCTGATGACATCTATTTTATTTCTTGGAATTCCCTTCTTTATAATTTCGTCGCGGAAATAATTGGTTACTGATATTATTTTATTTGATAATGTATAACAAGAAATGGCGAGTTTAGTGCTAAGATCAATGAAGGTTTTATTGCTAAGTTCTCCAATTTCAACAGCAACATCCGGCCAAAGGTCCCTCACCTCAAAGATAAATTTAATCTTTGGAAATAGTTTTTTGAGAACCACCCCAATCCCCCCCACAAAAAGCGGAGGAGAAGATATAAAAATAATATCGTAATTCCGCCATGTTGATAGCGCAGTTATAATTCCAAAAATCATAAATGTAGAATAGAAAAGAATTCGAGTGATAAAATTCTTCTTAGGGGATGTGTAAATCCAAGTCCTCAAAACATCAAAACCATCAATTCTTTCACGACAAAATAATTTTCTTTTATATCCCTTATAAATTATTCCTTTGGGATGATTCGGCATTTCTGTAAGCACTGCCACTTGATGACCTGCATCCGAAAGGTACTTGATCGTTGCATAAGCTCTATTTGAAGGAGCACAGGTTTCCGGAATAAAATATTGTGTGATGTATAATATTTTCATAACTTTATGATTATTGTTTCAAGTATCTTTTCATCACTAAATGAACCGGAGATTTCAACAGTTGACTTTTCATGCTTTTGATATATGCGGGGATAATACTCAGAATTAATTAGCTTGATTTCTTCATTTGGAAATGATATTTTTATCATATGATCAATCAGCAAATCTTTTTTCTTCAATTCTATTTTACATTCAGGTGAGAGATGAAAATACATTTTATACCTATGAGTTCCTTTTCCTTTAAGAAGATCTCTGATAAGGAATCCATCTGATTCTTTTAAAACACTTCGGCGATGAGCAACTTTTATTTTCTCTTGAAAAGAGTAGGAACAGTCAATACGATCATCAGTAATTTTTTTGTCAAAAAGTAATCCTCTACGTCCAATTCTGAAAGCTTTCCATAATTCGCATTGGTCAGATCCATCGATCTCTATGGTATTATGTGCCTTTGTAGAACGTGAATAGTTTCTTTCTGATCCTTCATCATAAGTAAAACAACCTGTATCAATTACAATGGATTTATTCTTAAACCAAAGAAGTACAGAAAGGATATCAGCATGAGAATGGGAAGGATTATATGAGGGATTGAAAGGTGCACAATACAACACTATTGTCAGATCACCTTTTGTCAAAATCGGATAATAGTCAGATTGCTTCTCCTTAGTTTCAAATGATAAAATATTCAGACTTTTTGCATAAGAGAGCAACTCTTGAGGAATTGGAGTTTCTTGATAATTTACATCATTGATAGGGAAATACACTTCATTTGCACTAAAGTATTGCAACCAAAATAGTGATTTTTCAATGATATTTTTGAGTTTTATGCCAAATTTTTTACTTGTTAACGTTTCATTGTTTGTAATCAAATTATATGCATCTAACAGATCCTTGATAAATATCGCATGGTAGGTTGGCGAAAATTCAAAATGATATCCATTTTCAGTGAGTTGTTCACGAATTTGATTTTTAAAATTATGTGAAGCCCATTTACTCCAGGAATTCTTTCTAAAGATATATCCAAGATACAATAAAGCTATAATGTTCTTGAAAAAATGATTCGATAAAAGATTATATTCTCTTTGATGAAATAACCATATTCCTTGAAGATATAATGAGTTAAGTATTACTGAGTCGTGAATGTTATGATGCGAAATGAATTTGATCCAATTTACAACTCTTATTGAAATCGTGTAAGGGTCCCAGGAAACTGAATTTGATGGAGAATTTTTAGCTATCCAATCACGAATAACTTTTATACCAGTATTTTTATCGAGAAATAATAAAAATTCATGATAATGTAAGTGATATTGAAAAAGATTTGTCTTATCATTCATCTTCCAATCAATATCTGATAAATTAATTATATCATCAAATATCGTATAGCGAGTAATCTTTTTTTGTAACTGATTAAGTTGACCAAGTATTGGAATTCTAAAACCAGATGGTAATTTACTTTTACGTACAAAACAGTTCAAGTAAATTCTATTTAACTTCAGCCATATCTTTGCAAAGACCTGAACAGGTTTCAAATAGCGTATTGTTCGGAAACGTAAGCTTAGTTCTAATGATGACACTTTTAGATACCCAAAGCTAATCCCGTTTTGATTGATTCAACTGCCCGAATGGTAGCTAAAGTAGAAGCATAAATTTCACTGAAGCTCACCGGAGACTCTTTCCCTTTTTTTATTGCATCGAAAAACTGAGTGTATTCTTTTATAAATCCTTTATCCTGACCCTTTGAAGCAAATTTGCTCTTCTTACCATCATGGTATAATTCTGTTCGATAAAAATTATACATCTTAGCTGTTTTAGTTCCAGCACTTACTTCGAAATATTCTTTTGGCAACGATCTATCGCCAACAGCATGATAGGTTATACAACCAACTGATCCATCCTTAAATTTTAAGGTAAACTGGACTGAATCATCGTTTTTATATAATATATTATCAGTATCGATTGAAACTGCATATACATGAGTTGGATTGCTTCCGGAAATGTACTGCATAAAATCAACAAAATGACAGACTTCACCGATAATGCGACCACCACCAACTTCAAGATTTTGGGTCCAATGCTCCGGAGGGATCGCGCCTGCATTAATTATATAATTCATGACCATCGGAGTGCCTGCTTCTTTCATGAATTCCCGAATTTTTTTTGCGTGAGTAGAGAACCTTCGATTGAAACCTACAAGAATTAATTTATTACTATTTTCATATTCTTTCTTGATGTCTTCCAACTCCTGTTCATTCATTGCGAGGGGTTTTTCAACAAAGACATTTTTCTTAGCTTTGAGACATTCTGTTACTAGTTTTGCATGAGTATTATGGGGGGTGGTAATCATCACAGTATTTATATCTTTATTATTCAAAACATCCTGCAATGAAGATGATACTTTCGAAAATCCGAACTTCTTTCCAATATGATTCCCGATTGATGTATCATAATCGACAATAGTATTGAAACCGACATCCTGTTTACTGAGAGCAGGAAGTGCAACAGATTGAGAAAAATTTCCAGCTCCGATTAGAGCGAGCTCAATTTTGTTCTCTTTCTGTATTTTTTTTAATTCTATTGAACTCTGCTGCTTCTCAGAATCGGGATATTCCAACACAATTCCCAGATAGGGTTCATCCTTTTTACCGGTTAGAAGCTCATACGCCTGAAGTACATCGGAGAATTGAAAAGTGTGTGTGACCAGTTTTTCCGGAGTAATCTTTTTTTGAGATATAAGACTAAGAATGGTCTGCATGTTTCTCTG
>JACNFI010000127.1 GCA_014384665.1 Candidatus Cloacimonadota bacterium | reverse complement strand
CTTAAAACATATTCTTACTTCTATCGTCTGTAACAAAAAAGAAATTGATGAAATATTATCTTTGCTTCAAAATGAAGGTATAAATTCTAATATTATTCTAAAATATCCTGAAAATATTCCTGAGGAACATAGAAATCCAGCAAAAAATAATTATGAAAGTGCTATACCTTTATATAATGTAATTAAAAATAGTAATAATATTAATCCAAAAATTTTCCAGAACATTTACATCGTACAAAAAAGACAAACTGCTCAAAAATTAGCCTGGGAAAATAATGATTCTCCTGCTGAATTGCACTTCATTACACAGGATGGTGAAATTTTTACAAGTTATGGACGAATCAAAACAAACTGGTATGAACAATCTACAAATAAACTTCTTTCTCGGAAAAATGTGATTGAAAATCTTCAAAAAGATATACAGAAGAAATCACGCATTATCAATGATATAAAAGAAAAAATCGAAAATGTTGCATCAGAAAAGTTAGAAAAAAATAAACTTCTTAATTCACTTTCAAAAAAAATTGAAGTATTAAAAAATATTCTGGAAGATAACAAAAAAACAAATATAAAAAGAACACTCCAGCTTGAAAATCTTATCAATTTACAAAATGAGTATGATAACAATCTTATTAAAATTCAAAAAGAACTTAATGATATAGAAGCTCACTTAAAAGAAATAGAAATTCAGTTACTAACTCTTCCAAACATAAATATAGATGAATTAATCAAAAAACAAGAAATACTTACTGGGAAATTGCAAAAGATGAAAAATAGTAAATATCAGATTGAAAATAAATTTCATAATACACAAATTGAAATTGCTAAACTGAAAAAGGATGACTATTTCATTTCTGAAAAAATCAAAAAAAATGAGATGATTGTTAATGATAATGAAGATATTCTAACTAAATCAGAAAAATCTATTATTCCTATGAAAGAGGAAATCAGTAAATCAGAAAAATTAACTGATAATATAGAAATAAAATTCCGTCAGGAAATAGATAATCTAAATAAATATAAAACAATAGTTTTAAAAACTGAAAACCAGTTTCGTATTCTGCGTAGTGAGAATGAGAAAATTAAACTAAATTTACACGAACTTGAATTTAGAAAAGATGCCCTTACAAAAGATAAAAATAATATTGAACTAAAGAGCCAGGAGATAAAACTCACACTAAATCATATAAAAGATGATGTTATTTCACATTTCCATCACGACCTTACTCACGATGACCCTGAAGATTGTTTAGATTTAGATTCACATAATCTAACTGATGAAATATCAAAAAACCAAAAATCACTTGAAAATTTAGGACCAATAAATTTATCAGCAATTGATGATTACAAAACACAGAAGGAACGGTTAAAATTCCTAAAGGAACAAAGAGAAGACCTTATACACTCACAAAACAATCTTAGGATGGCTATTTCCCAGCTAAATAATACTGCAGAAAAGATGTTCTTGGAAACTTTTAATCAAATACAACAGAATTTTCAAAAAATTTTTAAAGAAGTTTTTAATGGAGGAAGAGGAATTTTGCGTCTGCAAGATAAATCTCAACCTTTAGATTCTAAAATAGAAATATTATCTAATCCAAAAGGGAAAAAAATCTCTAATATTAATCTACTTTCAAGTGGTGAAAAAGCTCTTACTGCAATAACTCTAATCTTCTCAATATATTTAGTTAAACCAAGTCCATTCTGTATTCTTGATGAAATAGATGCACCTTTAGATGACGCTAATATAAATCGTTTTCTTGTTCTACTAAACAAATTTTCAAAAGATACGCAGTTCATTATAATAAGCCATAACAAACGTACTATTGAAGAGGTTGACTATCTGTATGGAATAACGATGGAAGAGGACGGTGTTTCTAAAATCGTCTCAGTAGAATTTACATAAGATTTAGTATTTGGGAAACTGAAAAATTTGACTATTTTTATGGCAAAAATATAGTTCTAAAAAATAGTGTTCACTCTAAAAACCCCTGAAGGGGTTAAATTTGGTTTTTTTTACCTTTTTACCTGTCCCGTTAAATCTTTTTTTATTTAACTGGGAATGGTTTTTATAGTGGACTCATAATAGAAAAATCCATATTTATCATTGAGCCTTTTTGAAACCAATGAAAAAAATTATCCTGTTTATAATCTTGATACTTGCTAATCTTCAATTATGGGGAAATATTGAAGAAAAAAAATCTTCTTCAATTGACTCAATATTTATTTTTTCATATAAAGATACAGAATGTGATAGTATTTTTAACTATTTTTCTGGCATATTATTTTATCAAAATAGAAATCTCTTAAACGCAATCTCTTTTTTTGAACAATATCTTAATGAAAACCCGGAGGGAAGATTTGCTTCTTCCTCACTTTACCACATTGCTGAATCATATCTTAATCTTCACTTTTCAGAAATGGCAATTGCTATCTTTTCTGAAGTCAATAACAAATTTCCATTTTCAAGATATGGAATCTTATCATTAAAAAAATTAGGTGATATATATTTTTCAAAAGAAAATTACTCAAAAGCAAAACTATTTTATACAAATTTTATTTACCATAATATAGATTTAGAACTCAAGGATTTTGCCTTCTTCCAAATTGAAAGATGCAATTATTATCTTGAGATTTATACAGAGCCAACAGAAATATTTAATAATTTTTTAATAAAATATCCACAAAGTAAGCTTTGCCCAGAGCTCATTTTTGAACTTGGAAACTATTATTTTAAGGTTAAGAAATTCAAAGTCGCAATTAAAGAATACAACAGAATAACTAAAATTAAACCAGAAGTCAGCTGGTTGGATTCTGTTTATTTTCAACTATCTCTGAGCTATAAATATTTAAATGATTGGAAAAATTCTATACTAACTATCAAAGAACTTCTTAATAGATTCCCTGATACAAAACTAAAGAATCAAGCTTATGACATTTTCATAGATAAACTATTATCAGAAAAAGATTTTCTATCAGCAATTGATATATTAAATTCAATAATAAATACAACTCCCCAAGAAGAAAGGAATGAATATTACCAGATTTTAGCGAATATCTACGAACAACTTGGACTATATAAGGAGGTTCTTTACATTTATCAAATAATGCTAATCAATGAAAAAATTGAAGAAAATAAAGAAATACTTCGTTCAAAAATTGCTGAATTAGAAAAAATAACAGAAGCTTTAGGAAATAGTATAAAACCATTAAATAATAATATACAAATTGAAGAAAAAAATTGACATCAATTTTAAACTGTATAATTTATTGTAAAGCCGAAGTGGCGAAATTGGTATACGCACTGGACTCAAAATCCAGCGCTGTTTTACGGCATGCCGGTTCAAATCCGGCCTTCGGCATTAAATAAAATTATCCTTTAAGGAGTAAATATATTGTTTCTTGTTATTTAACCATCAGAAAACGCTTATACAGCTGGTATAACTCTTGATTAAGAGGAATACTAAATTTTTCATTAAAAACTATAATGAGTTATGCAAAATTGCAAAATATCACGCAACGTTGTCATTCTGAACGAAGTGAAGAATCTCTAACTTTCATTCATATGGGACATTATGAGATTCTTCCCACCAAAGGCGGACAGGCGTTTTACTCAGAATGATAGTTTAGAGTAGCAGTTCAGTGAAATAACCAATTTTGCATATTTCATTAAAAACTATATTATAAGGAGATAAAAAAAATGAAAACACAAAACAAACTAATCGCAGGTTTATTTATATTTCTAAGTTTCATCATTATTTCATCTAAACCAGTTTATGCAGGCTCAGAAGCAACCTGTATTTTCTTGCTGATTGAACCTGGCTCTCGTCCTAATGGTATGGGACATTCTTTTGTATCTATAGCTGAAGGAGGCTTTACTTCATACTGGAATCCCGGTGGTCTTGGCTTTATCAAAGATTCTGATTTAGGTCTTATGCACTCAAACTGGTTTGGGGATTTGAAAGAAATAGACGATATGTACTATGAATTTCTAGGATATGCACAGTTCTGGGAAGGAATCGGCACTTTAGGTTTTAATATTACTTATATGCTTTATGGGGATCAAGAAGCATATGACAAAGATGGGAAATTCTTACAGAATTTCACAAGTTATGAAATTGCTGTCGGTGCCTCCTATGGAACACAGATAAAGAGAGATTTAGGAATCGGTATAAATTTTAAAGGTGTTATTAGTGGATTATGCCCATTAATTCCTGGATCTGATATGACTGCAGCAGGAGAAGGATATACTTTTGTAATAGATTTAGGGCTTTTAAAAAAGAATCTCATTATTCCCCGACTTTCATTTGGTGTAAACCTTCAAAATTTAGGTCCGGATATGACTTATGCAAATTCTGACAGTAAGCAACCTATGCCATTAAATTTGCGTGCAGGTCTTTCATACAGAATTCTTGATTCAAAATATAGTAAGATGATTGCATCTGTAGATATAAACAAAATGCTGGTAAATAACGACCCTTTATGGAAAAGATGGTTCACATCCATTTATGATGATGGTTATGATGAATTTGAAACTTTGATTGAAAATTTTGGCGTGGAATACAAATATTACAACTTAATCTCATTACGAGTTGGTTATGTAAATGATGTTGCTGGTCATATTACAGGTGTTTCCTTTGGTGGAGGTATATGCTATGAATTTTCAAAAGGAAAAGTACTTTCGTTTGATTTTGCCTTACAGCCTGCTGGTGAATTAACTACTAATAATAAAACATTCTCTTTAGGACTAAGTTTCTAAAACGGGTTACGAGTTACGGGTTACGGGTTACGGGTTACGGGTTAAGATTTATCTACCATAAACTTATGTGTCAGAAAAAAAGGAAATTCCTATGCAATTAAATTAT
>JACNFI010000126.1 GCA_014384665.1 Candidatus Cloacimonadota bacterium | reverse complement strand
AAAGTCCCAACCGAATGAACGATTGGGACTTTGTTATATCTGTGTTACAGGGTTATTATTTGATAAGTAACAATTTTCGTGTCTGGGTAAAATTAGCAGTATTAAGTTTATAGAAATAAATTCCGCTTGGAAGTTCTTCTGGATTCCATGTTGCGACACCTTGCTCACCTTTTATAGAATCAACTTTTTGACCGAGTATGTTGTAAATATCGATCTCAACAGGTCCATTATGGTTTTGAATTCCATACTTGATCTGTGTAAAACCCTTTACAGGATTTGGATAGTTCTGAAGCAGATAGGTTCCGACAACAGGTTCATCATTAACACCAACAATAACATTAGTATCGACAACAGCGCGAATCATCATATTCTGAGGAATACCCGTATTATTATCATACCAAGTGCCACCAGTATATTGCCAGCTTCTATTATAGATAGTTCCATCGGTGTCAACACCGATCAAGCTGCTGTTTGACGCTTCGAACCAGCCAACATAGAAATCCCCATCTTCGATGACAATATTGTATCTGGAATCTTCCGGAAGAGTAATAACATTCCAATCATTGGCAACGAGATCAACTGTTGGGATCATATAGATCGGGCTAATGAGTTGAGTGCCGGGCTGACCATCTACGCCGTCATCATCCCATGCATATACGATCATCTGCTGATTAACTTCGGTGAGATAGTACTTAATCCTGATAAGTTTAACAGGATACTGATCAGGAGTTATTCGAACTGCAAGACAGCTACCTGCTGCACCTGCGCGGTAACCCATTTCTGCGGTACCGTCATCATAAACATATTCAATGGCGGAAGCTATCTCAACAAAAGCTGATGCTTCGTTGGAATAGCCACTTTCGCCTGCATCATAAACGGCAGTGACGACATAATAGTTTTCTGTTCCAAAGCATGGTTCATAATCTGCATAATATGTAGTGTCAACATTTGCAATAGGATCATCATAATCACCACTTGTAACACTGTGGTATACATTGTAACTAAGCGGTGAACTTCCACCTCCTTCTGCAAGAATTGTGGCGGTTATTGCGATATTAGTTAAACTAGTATAAGCTTCAAAAATTTGTGTCCATTCACCTGAGGCAAAACAAAAGCTTCGCCCTTGATCAGTAGCATTTTCTGCAAGCAAACCCTGATTAACTGTATCAAAACCTTGTATTCCTACAAAAACACTTCCATACGGTTCTAAATTTATACCACTGGAAATTACGTCAACATTCATATATACATTATGAGGAATATCCCCAACGTCTTCAACAGTATAGAGAATAGAGCCCGGAAGTTCGTCTTCATCTTCCCAAACAAGAACATCAACTGTTCCCGTAATCTGATGTGGTGTAGCTGCACTATAAAGTATAAAGTTTACACTTTTTAAAGGAACTGCATAATCATAAGGATTGGTTACACGAACAGCATATGGTTGACAATCATTAATATATGAAGTCCAGCTGCCTGTATTGTAAACAAGATCTTCTGGATCCCCACTTGGAGGTTCTTCCCAGGTTAGGTCCACACAACATTCAATGCCATCATATACAGCTTGGAGGTTTATTGGAGGAATCAAAGGAGCAGGAATATAAGTGTATTTAAACATACCACCTGTAAATTGATCACCATTAAAGCCACCGGCATATCCGCATTCATCATTTGCCCAATCCGTTGCCAGAAATTGTGTTCCGTCTGTTCCTGGGTATATCTCCCAGGTATGTCCACCGTCAGTACTATATGAAGCCCCTGAAGCTCCGGAAGCAGCACCTGTGCTGACATACATATTAGTAGTTCCCGGAACATAAGCCATATCGTTAGTATAAACCGTTCCAGTAATAGTAACTAACGACCAATTCACTCCACCATCAGAGGTTTCATAGAGTGTGCCAGTACTGTATTGACCTTTATCCTGTAATAAACCGTTCATTGAGTCTTTGAACCAGATGTTCACATAAGTAAGAGAACCTACAGGACTGCAAACAGTCCAGTTATAACCTTTGTTAGTAGATTTAAAGACACGACCCATATTTGTTCCCCACCAGACTGTATCTCCAACTACATCGTAGTAACCGACAACTCCAAACTCTCCTGTTAATGGATCCGGAATATTTCTGGAAGGAACGCGAGTCCAATTAGTACCACCATCAGTTGTTGTGTACAGTTCATAATATCCACCTACAGGATCACCTTGAGCAAAACCAACATTCTCATCCCAGAAATGAACGACATTCGGGAAGCTTGCAGCGTTTGTATACATACTTGCCTCACCCTGACGAGTCCAGTTTGCACCACCATCAGAGGTATAATAAATACCCTGTGGGTTAGTTCCGGCAGACTTATACATTGGAACCCATGCTTTATTAGCATCCAATGCAAAGATCATAGAAAGTTCTAATCCCGAGGCATCATTAACTCCACCAGGTGTCCATAATTCACCGCCATTTGTAGTTTTGGTAAATTCTTGAATAATCGCACCTCCCCCACTTCCATCATATGCTGTTGCCCAGACGATATTTTCATCTAAAGTATGCATATAATGAATACCGCGAGAAGGTGTTGTAAAGCCCGAGGCTTGTTCGATCCAGCCATAATCTCTACCAGATTTCTCCAATTCATTAGAATTAGTAGTTGGTACATATTGAGTTGGAACTTCAGGGCGTGCAATAACAACAGTGGCTGATAGAAAAACAAAGAGTATTAGAAAACTCATCGTAAGTTTTTTTTTCATTTTGACTCCTTTCTTTTTTCAAATTAATAAATTATGAAAATTTTATTCCTTGATTTATTTACATATTGTAATGTCAAGTAATATACAATTTTAATTTATCATACCGCTGGGGAGCTTACTACTATTGTTGCATTTTTTATTATCACAATATCGAAGCCCTCAACAGGATTACCGTCTTTATTTACCAATGTTAAATTTTCAATAGAAATACTCGATTCGCCTTCTGCAATACCTTTGAAAAATACGGAAAACAAAACCCCACTTCCATTCACTGGTTGATCATTTAAATTATTATCCAAAACAATTCCAATATTCAAGCGATCCGCTTCATGTATTGTGCATGTGATCGGTTGTAAATCATCCCAAAAACTACCAATTATGAAATATTCTTCAGGAACTTCGAGTATATCGGGATCAAATACGACTTCCACAGTGATTCCGAATAGATCGGATACATCAATAATATTAATAAGAAGTTGAAAACTTTCACCTATACTGATTGTGTTTTCTGCCGGAGTGATCGTAACAGATAAATTCTCAGATGGACTTTCTAATTTTGAACAAGAGAATAAAACAATGCATGTTATCATTGATATGATTAACAATAATAGTTTCTTTTTCATCATTAACCTTTATTTCATTAGTATCATTCGTTTTGTTGATATAATCGTGTCATCCAATGTTAATACATATAAGTAAATACCGTTCCCAACTCGATTATTATTAAGATCTCTGCCATTCCAGTTAATCATATTTTCACCGGAATTTCTTCCACAAATATCTAATTTTTTTATCAATTGCCCTTTAACATTATAAATGCTTATATATCCCGACCGAACATCATCTTTCAACGAGAATTTAATAGTTGTTGTTGCAGAAAATGGATTTGGATAAGTTCCATTAAGAACATTTTCTACTTCGGGTTCTATTGTATGAAGTTTGATTCTTCTTGCAATAAAATTTTTTATAATAAGATCGGATTCACTATTACCGAGAGAATTGTATATTTCAATAAAATTTCTTTTATAAGATTCAATATCTACTTGCGGATTTTGAATATTTAAAGGAGCAGAATGGCTTTTTCCCATATTCAATCCTATAGCAAGGACATCGCGGATATCAACAATTCCATCGCCATTACAATCTGCTGGAGCTGCTGCCTCATCCTCCCATAAAGAAGGAAATTCGTTAGCTATCCAATTATAGGAAATATTTTCTCTTGCATCTCCAGTTGAGCGGAAATATATGCCAATAGGAAGAATATCAAGTGTATCCACAATACCGTTATTATCTGTATCTCCCGGCCAAATTTGTGGATAAATATTTATATAATCCTCCTTATTAATTGTTGAAGTAGAATCATTTTCATCCACAATGCTTAAAGATACTGAATATCTTCCGGAATTTTGATAGATATGAGTAGGATTTTGTTCTGAGGATGTTTGTCCATCTCCGAAATTCCAATTCCATTCAACAATTTCTGCACAGACGTTTGTAGATTGGTCTGTAAAATGGATTATTTGAGGAAGTGTACCGGAAACTTCATCTGCAGTAAATCTTGCCTGAATCTGTGGTAGGGTATCAACAATAGCTCTCATCATGATATTTTGTGGAATACCCATGTTGTAATCGTACCAAGTACCAGCGGTATATTGCCAGCTTCTGTTATAGGAAGGTCCGCTTGTATCAACACCGATCAAGTTGCTGTTTGAGCCCTCGAACCAACCAACATAGAAATCTCCATCCTCAATGATAATATTGTATCCGGGATCATCGAGAAGAGTAATAACATTCCAGTCATTGGCAACGAGATCGGCTGTCGGGATCATGTAGACCGGGTCGATAAGCTGAGTTCCGGGTTGACCATCTACACCATCATCCCATACATAAACAATGAGCTGCTGACTCACTTCAGTGAGATAGTATTTAATCCTGATAAGTCGAACAGGATACTGATCCGGTGTAATACGAACTGCAAGACATCTTCCTGCAGCACCTGCACTGTAACCCATTTCTGCTGTGCCGTCATCATAAATATATTCAACAGCAGAAGCTATCTCAACAAAAGCTGATGCTTCGTTGGAATACTGACTTTCGCCTGCATCATACACTGCGGTGACTGCGTAATAATAGGTATTTCCCGCT
>JACNFI010000125.1 GCA_014384665.1 Candidatus Cloacimonadota bacterium | reverse complement strand
AAATTCTAATCTCACCTTATCTGATTTAGGATAGAAAATAATTAGAGAGTCCTCTGTTGTCAGACAAGGGAAATATCCATACACAACTTTGGGTTGAATAATTGACTTGGCTATGGCTTGTGCTTTCATTTTTTTCAGAATAGAATCACCAAATTCCCACATGTAAGTCTTCGGCTTATCTGGTTTTATTTTCAACTGCCATTGCTTGAAATAGAGAGATTTTTTGTTTATGTAAGGAAAAATTTTAGAAAGTGAAATATTTTCAACTATCTTCGTTCCCCAGAATGGCGGCGTAGGAATCGGGACTTGTGTCAGTATAGATTTACTAACCGCGAATGGACGCGAATAAACGCGAATTTTTGCTTCTGGTACCTTTTTTCTTACCTCTTTAGCTTTCCTAATAGAGGAGTTTAACTTTTGTTGCAATTTTGACTGCCTTTTCTCCTTTTTAATTAACTTCTGCATAATTTTCAGACCATCAAATGCATCAGCTGCATAAAAGACATTACCTCTGTATGCGATATCTAATTGCTTTTCTACATAATCTTTAGATAATGCAGCTCCACCACAAATAACAGGTATAGATATACTCTCTTCATTAAATATCTCCAGATCTTCTTTCATCACCATAGTTGATTTTACCAGCAATCCACTAAGTCCAATACAGTTAGGATTAAAATCTCTTATTGCTTTTATGATATTATCCACTGTTTGCTTTACACCTAAATCAATTACTCTGATGCCATTATTACTCAAAATAATTCCTGCTAAATTTTTTCCAATATCATGGACATCTCCTTTGACGGTTGCCAAAATTATTGAGCCCTTATATTTCATTTCTGCCTTGGACATATATTTTTCAAGATAGCTTACAGCAGTTTTCATTACTTCTGCGGATTTCAGGACAAAAGGTAACTGCATTTCTCCGGAATCAAATAACTTTCCCACCTTTTCCATTCCAGCAAGAAGAAAACAGTTTATGATTTCAAAAGGTTTATATTTCTTTAATGCTGTATCAAGGGTTTTCTCCAGATTATATTTTGTCCCATTGATGATTTGATTTGGTAAAAGTTCTTCTATACAAAGGGTGCGAATTTCTCGTTTTTTCTTTTCCTGATCCCCCTTTTCTGTAAATAATTCGATAAGTCTATTTAAAGGGTCGTAGTCAGGAATACGATTGTTAAAAATCAGATCTTTACATAGTATTCTTTCCTTTTTAGAAATTTGATGAAGCGGGATAACTTTCCCAGCGTGTAAAATTGCAGCGTCAAGTCCAGATTCAATTGCATAGTGAAGAAAAACTGAGTTAAGAACTTTACGGAGCTTTGCATTTAATCCAAACGAGACATTACTTATCCCTAAAATGGTAAACATCCTGGGAAACTCATTTCTTATCTGGTGTATAGCTGCAAGGGAATTCTTGGCAACATTAAAATATTGTCTGTCTCCTGTTCCTAGTGAAAATGTAAGTGTATCAAAAAATAGATTGGATGGACTCATTCCACAATTTATTGCTAACTCATAAAACCTTTTAGCAATTTCAATCTTTTTTTCAACAGAGAATGCCATTCCATCTTCATCAATTGCCAGACATACTAAAGCTGCTCCAAAATCTTTACATAAAGAAATTACTGCTTTGAGTCTTTCTTCACCATCTTCAAAGTTCACAGAATTGATAATTGCTTTGCCGCCGATTCTTTTCAGTGCTTGTTCCATCACAGTAAGGTCAGTTGTATCAATCGTCAGTGGGATTTCAATCTCTTTATTTAGGCGGAAGATAAATTTGGACATATCCTCTTTTTCATCTCGTCCTACATAAGCAGTGGATACATCTAAAAGATGAGCACCTTCCCTTTGCTGTTCCAAAGCCATTTCAACCATTTTATCCCAATCATCATTCTTAAGAAATTCCCCAAATCGCTTGCTGCCATTTGCATTAGTCCTTTCTCCGATAATCAAAGGTTTAGGAGAAACTGAGAAATTTTGTATATCATAAAGAGAGGCTGCTGATGGTTCTATTTGAGAACTCCTCTTTATTGGAGAAATATCCTTAACAGTATCTACCAATACTTTCAAGTGTTTAGGAGTAGTTCCACAACAGCCACCAACTATATTCACTCCAAAATCTCTTACATAATGAGCAAGGGTATTAGAAAATTCTTCTGGGGGGAGATTATAAACTATCTTATCATTTATATTTTCTGGCAAGCCGGCATTAGGGATAACTGATATATATTTTGGCGAATAATGGGAAAGGGTTCTAATATGTTCTTTCATTGACTTTGGACCTGTTCCACAGTTAAGTCCGATTACATCTACATCATAAGGTTCAAGCACTGTTAGGGCGGTTAGCATATCTGAGCCAACTAACATTTTACCGTTTTTCTCCATTGTAACCTGGACTATTATTGGGATTTTCATTTTTTTCTTTTGACAAACCTTGAAAGTGGCAAAAAGTGCAGCTTTAATCTGGAGCAAATCCTGTGCAGTTTCAATCTGAATCATATCAACATCGCCATCAATTAAACCTTCAATCTGTGTTTGATAAGATTTTGTCAAAGTGTCAAAATCTATCTGTCCAAGGGTTGGAAGCTTATTGCCTGGTCCAACTGAGCCAGAGACAAATCTTGGAAAGTCTGATGTAGAAAAATCGTTTGCAACTTCTTTCGCTATTTGTGCACCAGTTTTATTTATTAGATAGGTTTTTTCTGCTAAATTGTAATCCTGCAAAACTACTTTATTCGCACCAAAAGTATCAGTCTCTATTACATCACACCCTACTTCCAAAAAAGAGGAATGTATTTTTTTAATGACATTTGGCTTACTTAACACTAAAATTTCATTACAACCATCTTTGTCCCAGAACTCATCTGGAGATAGATTCAATGACTGTATGCTGGTGCCCATAGCACCATCAAAGACTACAACTTTATCTCTTAAGAGACTTAAAAATTTGTTCATAAAATAACGGGGTAAATTTGTAAACTGGTAAACTGGTAAAATGGTAAAATGGTAAAATGGTGAATTGGTAAACTTGTGAACTTGTAAACCTGTAAACTTGTAAACTTGTAAACCTGTAAACCTGTAAACTTATTATCCATAAATTTCACTAATTCACTAATTCACATTAAAATATCTCTTTCACCACATCTCTCACATCAGTACCACGACCAAGTGAGTAAAAATGAATCCCGGGCACTCCAAACTCAATAAGTTCCTTACATATACTAATAGTATATTCAATTCCAGCTTCTCTAATAGCTTCCTTTGTTTTTGCTTTTAGTATTCCTTTTACTAAATCGTTTGGTAATGAGATATGAAAGTCTGTTGGTAAAATAGTAAGATGCCTTTTGCGTGTAAACGGTTTTATTCCTGGGATGATTGGAACAGTAATACCAACTGCTCTTGCTTTTTTCACGAACTCTTTATATTTGTTAACATCAAAAAACATTTGAGTTATAATATAATCAGCACCTTGGTCAACTTTATTTTTTAGATTTAGCAGGTCTTGTTCCATATTAGCAGCTTCAAAATGTTTTTCTGGATAACCAGCAACACCTATACAGAAATTTGTAGGATTAACATTTTCTAAATCTTCCAGATATTTCCCATGATTCATATCATTGATTTGTTTTACTAATTGGAAAGCATACTTATGCCCATCCTTCTCTGGGTTAAATCCTTTCTCTCCTTGGCGGGGATCTCCACGAATTACTAAAAGATTCTGAATGCCCAAAAAATTCAAATCTATCAAAGCATCCTCAGTATCATATTTAGAAAAGCCACCACAAATAATATGAGAAACAGTTTCAATTCCATACTTATGGAGAATTGCAGAGCATATTCCTACAGTACCAACATTCTTTCGTTTAGGAATTTTCTTAATCACTCCATTTTTCTCTTCAAAAACCACTCTCTGCTGATGATAAGTAACATTGATAAAGTTAAGATGAAACTCTTTCAACATATCAATGGTATTAAATATTCCTTTGATACTTTTTCCTTTTTTAGGTGGAGTTATTTCTAGAGAAAAAATTGGCTCATCTGAATTTTTTAGACATTCAATTACATACATTTAATCCTTCCTTCTAATTACTGTCACTCTGCCGTTTTGTAATTTTTCCATAGTTTACGTTTAACTAAAATTTTTTACCTATACCAAATCAAGAATTATTAATGAGTTCACTTTATTGTAGACATTCCCGCGAAAGCGGGAAGAATAAACTATTACTCAGCCGCCATTCCAGCGAAAGCGGATTGGCCTCAACTTAACGATAAAAGATTTAGATGTATTTTCTTTGGAAAGCCTTAAAAGGCTTAATATTAGCCCTTTATATCTGATCCCAGCCATAACCCAGTGAAATATTCCTTACAGAATTTCACGGGTTAAAAATGGCTGGGCTATGGATTTTTTTTTGCCAATTTCAGTAGCCCAGTGCTTTAGCGCTGGAAATAGATAAGTAAAGCCCCCTCCCAGGGGCTTTAGCCCCTGTATTTTACATCAAATTCTCCTTAAGTTAACGCCTATACGCGAAAGCGGGAATCCTGTGTCTACTATTAAACGGTCAGATTATTAACTGGCGGAGAGAGTGGGATTCGAACCCACGTTCCGATATATCGGAAAACGATTTTCGAGACCGTCCCATTCAACCGCTCTGGCATCTCTCCTGAAAAATTCTTTTGCCACGCATCCCCAATTAAGCCCGTTCCTGACGAGCTCAGGAATTGGGGACACCAACTAACACTACCAAAATATAATATTGTCATACAAAATAGATATTATAATAGTTTGTGAGAGTTCGTGTCAGTTCGTGGCTCAATCTTATAATAAAAATGGCGGAGAGGGCGGGATTCGAACCCGCGGTAAGGGTTACCCTACACACGCTTTCCAAGCGTGCTCCTT
>JACNFI010000124.1 GCA_014384665.1 Candidatus Cloacimonadota bacterium | reverse complement strand
AATTTTCATGCCAGTTTCCTACCTGGTCTGATAAATCTTGTCCTCTTCCAATGTTGTTGCTCTCATCTGCAATTATCTTTTGATATGCTGGTTCAGAACTTGTATAAAAATTCATATCTCCAACAATTATGAATTCTGTACCTTCTTCTAAACTGTTAAGATGGTTTCTTAAGCATGTTATTTCTTCAAGTCTTTTCTCTTCATTTGTTGAACCTTGTGAAGATTTTAGATGACAACTATAAAATCTAATTGGATTACCATCAATAAAAATTACATATTCTGCAATATCGCGTCTTGGAGTTTCAATTATATCCTGAGAAATAAGATTTGCAAGTGAAGTTTTATAGAAAAGCATATTAGCTGTATAAAATGTATCTGTAAGTACAAACTCAGTACGAGCATATTGTGTTCCATTAGCATTTAAAGTTGTAAGAAGCATATCAGCCCCATCTTCGTTTTCTATCTCTTGCATAATTAGAATATCAGGTTCAGATAATTCAAAAACAGTTTGGAAATAAGATAAACGACCGGCTCCGTTCGCACTTGGGAAGTATAAAGCATTGTATGTCATAACTCGGAAATTTGTGTCTGAATAGAGATTGGATATCAATAATAAAATTAGAAATAAAGCAAACTTAAACTTTTTCATTTTATGCCTTCAAAATTTAGTTTTTTCTAAATAAATTATTTTAATGTAAATTTTTAGAAATTGATTTACGAAGGTCAATTTTTAGATGTCTTGCTATTTAAATATTTTGTTTATAAAAGTAAGGGCTTAAATTTCATTACTTCCTCATTTCATTACTTCAATGAGATCTGCAAAATTAGTTATTTCAGCAAAATCTTTTTTGAATTGTCATTCTGAGTGTAACGCCTGTCCACCTCTGGTGGGAAGAATCTCATAACTGATGGTGTGCTTATGTGTTAGAGATTCTTCACGGAGTTTACTCGGAGACAAGAATCGAGACCCTTCGCTTACGCTCAGGGTGACATACCGAAGGGTTCAGAATGACAATAATTGCTGTCTTTTTGTTATTTTGCATATCTCATCATTACTTCATTAATAGAAGTTTAATCTTATCATTATTCTTTTTTGTGGAAATATTACAGAAATAGATTCCATTTGTAAGACCTTCTGGGTTCCATACAAGTTTCTTATTTCCAGCTGCCTCAAATCCATTTACTAACTCTGCTACAAGTTGACCACGAATATTGTATATCTGTATCTTAACATTTGTTGCTTCTGGTAGAGCGTAACTGATTGTAGTATGTGTTTTAAATGGATTCGGATAATTTGGGTAGAGTGCGAACTTATCTGGAAGAGATTTAACTATATTCACTTCTAATCTTCGTGTAATTATTTCATTACTTTCAGAATCTATTACTTTAAATCCTCCAGATGCTTCTTTTTCATTAAGGTCAAATTTAGTGAAGTATACTTCTGAACTGGTTCCAACTTCTCCAATAATATCAAATTCTATGAATGCAACAGTTCCTTTTTCTGTGATTAAATCTTTAAGAGCATAAATCACCATTTTACCAGCTTTAAGATTTGTTTCTATTGCATAATTTTGGTCTGAAAGAATACCATCTTTAAGATTAAACTCTTTTAATTCTAATACTTCTGAATCAAATGCAATGCTAATATCAATACCTTCAATTGCTGTTACATTTTCTATTACTACAGTAATTCGTAGTGTGGAGTTAATACCTGTCTCAATTTCAGTTGATTCAAATGATTCATAAGAAAGTGTCTTTCTACTATCAGGAGCCCAGTTACCTGACACATCTCCAAGTCTTATTCCAATGAAATCCTCATCTATTAAGTCTGATTCTAATGGGGTATATTCTCGAGTATTTTCATAAACTATCGGAGGCCAATCATCACAATTAGGAATAGGTTCTGGGGTAAATACCCAGTCAATTCCATCACCATTTAATTCAGTAATTAAAAGTGCAACATATCTTGCCACTCTGGAAGCATCTGTACTACTAATGGAACCATTCATAGAGACATCAGCTGCTATTATTTCAAGACAATCAAATTCATATAGAAGAGCAACATATCTCGCAATCCGCGAAGCATCCATTCCGCTTAATCCACCAAAGTCATCTGATTTGGATGTAGTTGATACATAATCACCGCCAGGAATATCATTAAAGAAATAATCACCATTTTCATTTGTGGTTGTAGAATAATTATTATCACCAGTAATATTTACTTCTACATTTTCAATAGGAATATTATCACTAAAATATTCAATATTTCCTGATACATCAAATTCGGTTGGTCCAATAGGTTCAATATCATCATGGGAACGAGGATTAATACCATATTCGTTATACGAATAATCAACCACACCAGTTATTGATGCAAACTCATCTCCAATCTGTGGATTTGGATATTCATAAAAACCATCATCAATTTGACACTCACCGGAACCATCATCAACATACCATTGATTATAATAATCTGGAGATTGAGTAACAATTACATTGCTAATTTTCACAAGAACACTTTCGTATGCTTCGCTAGTTGAAAGCATATATGTTGTGATTTCTGATGATTCAGGTAAAGGATTTCCCGTGCTTACTAAGGTTACAGTAATGGGGTCATCATAGCCAGAAATTTCAGTCATTCCATAATATTCAGAAACAGTTCCCGTAACTTCAATCTCATCACCAAGAGCTAGTGTTGTATCACCCCCCATATAAATAAGGATACCTTTCCATCCACCACCTTCAGGCATTGAAATATAAAAGTTATCCTTATAGCCTTTCCAATCAGTAGCAGTAACAATTCCTGTAACCGTCACTTCTTGTCCTTCATAATTTGAAGGATATGTATTATCACCTCCAGGCTCAGTTGTATATTGAACATCATAAATTGTGCAAGTTGTATTCAAACTAACAAAATCAGCGAACACTGGAAGGTGGTCAGAAGCATAATAAAGAGCATCTGCTACACTGTCTGGAACCGCAGAATTATACCCATAATTAATAGATTGGTTGAAATGATTGCCATCATTTCCAAAATATGTGAGACTGCTATCTATATATTCAATTCCGATGCTATTATTAATTTCATAAGAAGAAAAGATAAAATCAAATCTATCATCTAATCCACCACCAACTCCACCGCCAAATTGATTTACTCTTGTTGACTGGGAGTGAACATGTCTGAAAACATAATTTTCATGCCAGTTTCCTACCTGGTCTGATAAATCTTGTCCTCTTCCAATGTTGTTGCTCTCATCTGCAATTATCTTTTGATATGCTGGTTCAGAACTTGTATAAAAATTCATATCTCCAACAATTATGAATTCTGTACCTTCTTCTAAACTGTTAAGATGGTTTCTTAAGCATGTTATTTCTTCAAGTCTTTTCTCTTCATTTGTTGAACCTTGTGAAGATTTTAGATGACAACTATAAAATCTAATTGGATTACCATCAATAAAAATTACATATTCTGCAATATCGCGTCTTGGAGTTTCAATTATATCCTGAGAAATAAGATTTGCAAGTGAAGTTTTATAGAAAAGCATATTAGCTGTATAAAATGTATCTGTAAGTACAAACTCAGTACGAGCATATTGTGTTCCATTAGCATTTAAAGTTGTAAGAAGCATATCAGCCCCATCTTCGTTTTCTATCTCTTGCATAATTAGAATATCAGGTTCAGATAATTCAAAAACAGTTTGGAAATAAGATAAACGACCGGCTCCGTTCGCACTTGGGAAGTATAAAGCATTGTATGTCATAACTCGGAAATTTGTGTCTGAATAGAGATTGGATATCAATAATAAAATTAGAAATAAAGCAAACTTAAACTTTTTCATTTTATGCCTTCAAAATTTAGTTTTTTCTAAATAAATTATTTTAATGTAAATTTTTAGAAATTGATTTACGAAGGTCAATTTTTAGATGTCTTGCTATTTAAATATTTTGTTTATAAAAGTAAGGGCTTAAATTTCATTACTTCCTCATTTCATTACTTCAATGAGATCTGCAAAATTAGTTATTTCAGCAAAATCTTTTTTGAATTGTCATTCTGAGTGTAACGCCTGTCCACCTCTGGTGGGAAGAATCTCGTAACGAATTATCTAACGGGGTAAATCGGGTCTGTCGGATCCTCTGAACTCGAGTCTCACAGCAGACTGGACTTCATCCCAATCTTTCGGGATGGAGTTCAGAATGATTTTCCAACTCAAGTCCAGCTTCTCCGTCAGCTGGTGGATCCTCTTAACTCGAGGTTTACAGCATACTGAACTTTAAAACTCAAGTCCAGTGTCACTTCGCTCCTCTGAACTCGAGTCTTTTGTATCTTATTTGAACTACCATTCAACGAACCCGATTCGGGTTTTATTCCTTATTACTTAAACTGAGTCATCTTCTTTATGAATATCTTATCATTACTTCATCAATAAAAGTTTAATCTTTTCATTATTCTTTTCAGTGGAAATATTACAGAAATAGATTCCATTTGCATAGCCTTCTGCATTCCATACAATCTTCTTTCTTCCAGCAGTTTCAAGCTTATTTACTAACTCTGCTACAAGTTGACCACGAATATTGTATATCTGTATCTTAACATTTGTTGCTTCTGGTAGAGCGTAACTGATTGTAGTATGTGTTTTAAATGGATTCGGATAATTTGGGTAGAGTGCGAACTTATCTGGAAGAGATTTAACTATATTCACTTCTAATCTTCGTGTAATTATTTCATTACTTTCAGAATCTATTACTTTAAATCCTCCAGATGCTTCTTTTTCATTAAGGTCAAATTTAGTGAAGTATACTTCTGAACTGGTTCCAACTTCTCCAATAATATCAAATTCTATGAATGCAACAGTTCCTTTTTCTGTGATTAAATCTTTAAGAGCATAAATCACCATTTTACCAGCTTTAAGATT
>JACNFI010000123.1 GCA_014384665.1 Candidatus Cloacimonadota bacterium | reverse complement strand
CTAATTATTCACCCCGTTGGATAGAAAAACTTATCCAACGGGGCAAGAATTTCTCTGCCAGAGGCAGATCCGCCTTTGGCGGATAATTTCTAATAAAATCTTAAATGTCAAATTTACCCCGTTAGATAATTTTACTAGGTGAGATAGTAAAAATCTAACATGATAAATATCTAACGGGGTGAACAAATATAAAAAGATTGATTGCTGAAGAATCTGACTCCACGGACGCGGGGATGGCATGATTGGAAATTCTTGCCCCGTTAGATAGTAAAGAGGGTAGTAATTATAACTTTCTTAGAGTAGAAAGGTGTTATGTCCTAAATTAGAAAATATAAATACTTTATCTAACGGGGTGAAGGCTTTGAAATTTTATCCCCGATTCCTGAGCTCGTCAGGAACGGGCTTAATCGGGGATTAGGATTTAGAAATTTTCGGGTTTATCACAAATTAATATTTTCCTTTTTTGGTTCTGCCTGCCCTGTGAAATCTTTTGTTTATATTTAACTGGGGTTAAATTTTCTTTTCTATTTAACTGGGGGCTTGCCCATGTTAGGGTGTAGAATATAATTTACTTCATTAGATAATTGAAATAGATTCAATAAATAATCAGTCCTCAAAACTATATCTAACAAGGTAAACTGTGAAGAGTAAATATCAAGGTTCTAAATGGACAGAAAATAACAAAAAAATAGATGAGGAACTTGCTCTATTCCACTCACTTAAGGAAAGTCAACAACTTTTATCATTACTTCAACATATAGACAAAATCCTTAGTTTAGCTCCTTTTACAGATAGGCAATATAACTTTATGGAAATCTGCGGAACCCATACTGTTTCTATTATGAAGTATGGCTTTAGAAATTATTTTAAGGGTAGAATAAAATTTTTAAGCGGTCCGGGTTGTCCTGTCTGTGTTACCTCACAAAGGGATATTGATAAAGTAATTGCTCTGACTAAAATGGGCATAAGAATTGTAACCTTTGGCGATTTGATTAAGGTTCCTGGTAGTAAATCATCATTAGAGGAACAAATGACATTGGGAAGAAAGGTTGATGTGGTCTATAATCCTCTGGATTGTTTGAAGATTGCTACAGATAGCGATGAGGAGATAGTTTTTATTGCTGTGGGTTTTGAAACCACAATACCAGTAATAGCCAGCCTGGTCTTGGATGCAGAAAAAATGGGAATAAAGAATTTTTCAATTTTACCTCTAATGAAAACTATCCCAAATTCACTTGACTTTTTATTATCAAACTTAGAGAATGAGATTGATGGTTTTATCTGTCCCGGGCATGTAAGTGTAATAATTGGCGAACATCCTTACAGGATAATTCCAGAAAAATACGGAATTCCTTGTGTAATTGCGGGTTTTGAACCTGTAGATATTGGATTAGCTCTTGAATCTTTACTATCGCAAATTCTAACACAAAATCCTATAGTTGATAATAGATACAAACGAGTTGTTAAAGAAAATGGCAATCCATCTGCGATAGGACTAATTACAGAAGTGTTTGAAAAAACTGATGTTGAATGGAGAGGATTTGGAGAAATCTCAGCAAGTGGAATGAAATTACGAGAAAAGTTTAATGAATATGATGCTGAAAACAAATTTAATATTAAAATAGATACATTTTTAGAACCGAAAGGATGTATATGTGGAGAGATTGTTGCCGGCAAGAAACATCCTTTGGATTGCACATTGTTTGCGAAAAAATGCACACCAGATTCTCCTGTTGGTCCCTGTATGGTCTCTTATGAAGGTGCTTGCTCGGCATTTTATAAATATGGAGAACCGTAAATCGTCTATCCCAGCGGATGCGGGGATTGCGAGGCTGGAAACGGTTATCCCGATGTATCGGGAAAAACGGGACGATAGCCGATTGACGAATACCGATTCGAGTAGCGCAACCGATAACCGATAACCAATATTAAAATATGGAAAATATTTCATTGTCTCACGGTAGTGGGGGGAAAAATAGCCAGAAACTGTTAAAATTTATTTACGATAATCTTGGTGATATTGTTATAAACTATACAGAAGATAGCGGCATAACAACTCTGCATACAGAAAAAGTTGCAATTACTACAGATAGTTATATTATAGACCCGATATTTTTCCCTGGGGGAGATATTGGCAAACTGGCTATTTGCGGCACATTGAATGATCTTGGAATGGTTGGAGCAATTCCAAAATATCTTACTTTATCTTTTATTATAGAAGAGGGTTTTCAATTTGATGATTTAAAGAAAATTCTTATTTCAATCAGGAAAGAATCAGTAGAAGCTGAGATTAAAATTATTGCCGGTGACACTAAAATTGTAAGTAAAGGCAAAATGGATAAGATTTTTATAAATACTACTGGCTATGGAATCATTGAGCATTCCCTTGAGATTAATTCAAGAAATGCCCATCCTGGAGATGCTATAATTGTAACTGGGGATATTGGTGACCACGGTTCGGTAATTATGGCTTATCGTAATAATTTTCAGTTTGATTTTGTATCTGATTGTGCTTCAGTTTTTCCGCTAATTAAGAGATTACTTGATGAGCATATAATTATTCATACCTTACGAGACCCGACAAGAGGCGGTCTGGCTTCAATTTTAAATGAGATTGCAATTTCTTCATCAACAGATATAGAATTAGAGGAAGTTAGAATTCCGACAGAAGATGCTGTTAATGGAATATGTGATATACTTGGAATTGACCCTCTTTATATGGCATGCGAAGGTAGGGCTGTTATAATTTGTCCAGAAAATGAAGTAAGTAAAATTTTGAAAATACTTAGAGAAACCAATAATGGTAGAAATTCCTGTAGGATTGGTAAAGTGCTATCAAAGACAGAATCTGCTCGCGTATATTTGAAAACATTTATAGGCTCTCGTAGAATTCTACCTCTTCTCTCTCGTGAACATACTCCGAGGATTTGCTGATGTTACAATAGTTTTTGCAATATTAGAGGTATAAACATTTATCTGTTTTAACGACCTGGCTCACTCGCCAAAACCTGCGTTGCACTGAATGTCAAAACTTAATCTTACACTGATGCGGGCATCCAAAAATTCGAATTCGCACATCGCGGTTTCGGTCAGGTGCAGCCAATTGTTATACCATATTTTACAAATGGTTAGCCAATTACAAAGCCGATACTACTGATTCTTTTATATTAATTAACAAAACTTGGTTTTCTTTGCTGTGTGCATTTTTTGCACACTGGGGAAAAACAAGTTACATTTCGCTTTTAACAAACTTCAAGCAACACTCCCATAATAAACTTTCTTTTTCCTTATTTGGGAGCTTGTTTTTTAAGCGAGCAATAATGAAAAAGAAACTCATATTTATAATCGTTTTATAACAAAAAATCTTTCAACACTGTGTAAGAAAATAAAGCGTTATTATAAAAACATGTGGTTATTTTTCAACTAATTACAGTAAAGAAAAGTGCAATATTTTAAAAAATTATAAAAATTGGATTTCAATATCTTTAACTTTCTTAAAATCTTTATCCATAGTAACAAATTTCAAATCGAATTGTTTACAAATATTGTATTGATAAGAATCATCAAAGTCCAAACCAATTTTGTTCTTTATAATTATAACTTCATCATATTTGTTTTTGGGTAGGGAAAGAAGGTTAGTTTTTGGCAATATATCAGAGATAAACTTTAAAAATGATTGCTCTTCATTTTGTCTAAAAAGAATTACCCCGATAGAATGAAGAGTAAAATCTGAAATATTAATGGAGCCAATATTTTTATCAAGAAAGGCTTTACATGAATCACTTTTATTTTGTTTAAGAAGTATTTCTAAAAATATATTTGTATCAATTAAATACATTAACGCCACTCCAAAGATTTGTGTTGTAATTCTACAGACGAATATTTATTTTTTAATTTTGATAACCCACCTTCCCAGTCAAATTTAAATTTACTTTTAACTTTTTCTTTACTACCATATTTATTCAATAAAAAATCAATATAATCATTAATTTCTGGAATAATATGATCAGGTAATTTTTTCATTTTAGTTCCAATATCATAAACATTCATAATAAATCTCCTAATAAATGAATACTTTAAATCTGTGTTTATATATTAATCAATATTAGTGAAAATATCAACAATATTTTTAGATTATTTTAGGGTATAACGGCATAGCTCACTTGCCCAAAACACAACTGGCATAATAGCCCTTAATTTGTGATGTTAACTTTTTCTGGAAATATAACCGTTAGATTAGAGACGGTCCCTATGTATCGGGATGTTTTTGGTCAAGTGAAGCGGGTGTTATGTATTATTTATTGTTCTGTGTAGAAATTCGCCATTTTGCTTCAATAGTATCCACAGATAAATCTGCTCCACAATCCCATTCTATAAAATATCCACCATTTGAAATTTGCATAAACGCATTTTTATTTTTTAAATTAGCAAATACTTCATACTTAAAATAAGGATTAACATCAAAGATACCGACACGACCATCATCTGCAATTATTTCTAAAGTATAATTAGTATGTGGATGAACTTCTATGATTTTCATTGATCAAGACCTCTAATTGAAAATGGGCTCTTGCCATTTACAGCTAACTCCCAATCTGCTAACAAATCTTCTTGATGTATTTCAATCCAAGCAACTACAAGTTTATGTTTTTTGGGAGGCAAATTGCCAGCAAGTAAAGTCCCATCATTAATTGAATAAATTGCCACATCACCTTGATATTCGGCATATATGTGTAGCGTATGATGTTTTTCTATATCACGGAAAAACATTCTGATAAGGATTCCATAAAACATTGAAATTGTTGGCATGGTTTTTCCTTTTATTCTTTTTGTGATACATAATGGTTGAGCTCACCTGCCCTCCTTTCAAAGTTTTACGGCGGACATGCAGAAACGCAAAATGCTGATTTACCCCGTTAGATAATCTTACTATGTGAGATA
>JACNFI010000122.1 GCA_014384665.1 Candidatus Cloacimonadota bacterium | reverse complement strand
TGGAACAGCACTTATGAATATGAAAATAATATCTCTGATAATTTGTGGAAATGTTTAATGACCATCCCTTTTAAAGATCTGCGTTTTTATGGAAATCCTTCGTATAATTGGAAAATCATCCTAACCCGCTGGTTGTGCAAAGATAATGATTTCTATTCTGTGCCTTATGGAACTGTAAAGATGAAAAAGGATTATTTCCGAAAAGCACTGGATATTATAATAAATGAAGAAATTGTAAAGAGTAGAAATTATCGTATCAGACCTTATACTATTATCAACTATGATGCAATGGATAAAGACATTTCATTTGATTGGGATAATCTGGGTTTGGATTTTTCCTTCAATCCAAGTTTTTCTACAAAAGTAAAGTTAAGTATAAATCCAGACTATTCGGATGTGCCGATGGATACTGAGCAAGATATCTATAATATGCGTTATGCTCCAACTTATCAAGAAAATCGCTATTTCTTTATTGAGGATTTGGATGTTTTTGGAGTTGGCATGGGTGGTGACCTCTTTTCACTTTTCTACTCACGCCATATCATGCAACCTCGCCTTGCTCTCAAGGTAACAGGTGATACACCAAGTTACTCGTATGGAATTCTTTCTGCGTGGGACAAAGAAGTAAAAGTTGATACCACTGTTACAAATCCAGATGATGTATACAATATGTTTGCATATAGACGGAAAATGAGCAATGCTAATCTTCAGTTGACCCTCCTGAACCGAATGAACAAAAATTATCATAATGAAGTTCTGCATATAATGCCTGCATGGGATGTTGCTAAAAATCAAGTATTATTGGGATTTCTAGAGATTTCTCTGCGTCATAAAGATAATACATCAAAAACAGGCTATATGGGAGCCGCTGTATATAACGGACGGTATAAAGATTTCAACTGGAATATGAGCACATTTCAAATCAGTGAAGATTTCTCGCCAGATATGGGCTGGATAAATTTAACCGATGTGTTTGGAGGTGATTTTAACGCATCTATGAATAGAGAACCAAATAAAAAAATCATCAAGGAATACGGCGCGAATGTTGGATATCATAAAATTATGTATAATCAAACAAATAACCTCTATTTGGAAAACATTCATTTTAATATCTGGTTGAACACACCACAGAAGATAAACTGCTGGACTAACTTTAATATGGGTAAGGAGGATTATAAGAACAGAATATATAATTCGAATAGATTTTCAGTTGGTGGTTCCTGGAACAAATTTAATTGGTTTGGCTGTAGCCTATCTGGGGGTAAATGGAATTCGTTAGTTTACAAATTGAACGAAACTCACAAAAGTATCGGACTTGACTTCGGTTTATGGGGTGATATTAGTAAATATGTCTCATACAATTTAAGCGCTGCTAAAAGAATCTATTATGATTTCCCGGAATATGCTAAAGATTCATTAGGATTAGATGATGAATATTGGTTTGGTAATGCAGGCATTAATATAAACATTTCCAACAATTTGTCTTTGACAAATGGTTTGCGTTTCAACAATTATGAATCTGGAAACCAAACAATGTATATTGGATTCTTTTCAAATTTTCGCTGGGAATTCAAACCTGAATGTAATCTATATCTTGGCTACAAAACAGCTCACAATGAAATTGACAAAAAGTATGAGACTGATTATAAGAAGAGTTATATGAAAATTAGTTATACTTTTTAGGTAATAGCATGGTAAAAATAGCACACTGAAAAACGCTGAAAAGACTGATTTACGCTGATTAGTAATTATTATTTTATTTGAATAAATATTTAATATTTATCAGTGTTTATCTATTCTATCTGAGTTCTTCTGTGTCGAATTAAGAAGGAATAAAATGAAAATCTTAGTAGTTGACGACGAAAAAAATATCCGCCGAACACTTTCAAATATCTTGGAAGACGAGCATTATAAAGTCATTACAGCTGAAAGTGGCGAAAACGCATTAAATATCTTATCAAATGAAATTATTGATTTAATGCTTCTTGATGTAAAACTACCAGGAATGGACGGCATAGAAGTTCTAAAACTGATTAAAAAAGATTTTCCTGGTATTGATGTAATTATGATTTCTGGTCATAGCACAATAAAGATTGCTGTTCAAGCTGTAAAAATGGGTGCTTATGATTTTTTAGAAAAACCACTTTCTCTGCATAAGATTGTTATCTCAGCAAAAAATATAGCTGAAAAGAGAAAACTATTTCAAAAATTCCAGCAGGAATCAAAAGATACTGAATCCCAATACAGAATGATAGGTGTTTCTCCGGAATTTAGTAAAATTCTCAATCTGATTGATAAAGTCAGTGCAACAGACAGCAAAGTTTTAATACGAGGCGAGAGTGGAACTGGCAAGGAATTAGTTGCCTTTGCAATTCACAATCAAAGTGCAAGAAAAAATGGACCATTTGTGAAATTCAATTCTGCTGCAATCCCAAATGAACTTGTTGAAAGTGAACTTTTCGGATATGAAAAAGGAGCATTTACAGGAGCTAATAAGCAAAAATTAGGTAAACTTGAAATCGCTGATGAAGGAACACTTTTCCTGGATGAAATCGGAGATATGAATCTGAATGCACAAGCAAAGATTCTGAGGGTTATTCAAGAAGGTAAATTTGAACGAGTCGGAAGTAATAAAACAATTACGATTGATGTTCGAATCCTTGCTGCTACAAATAAAAACCTTGAAAAAATGTTTGAATCTGGAGAATTCCGAGAAGACTTATTTTACAGATTGAATGTAATATCAATACATATTCCATCATTAAGAGATAGAAAAACTGATATACCCGTATTATTAAACTACTATCTTGATTATTTTGCTGCCGAACTAAAAATTCATCCCAAAAAATTCTCCAGCTCAGCATTGAAACTCTTACAAAATTATTCCTTCCCTGGAAATATAAGAGAACTAAGGAACTTGGTTGAAAGATTGTATATATTAACTTCTGAGAATATTATATTAGAAGATGATGTTGAACCTCATATAAGAATCTTATTTGAGTCAAAAGGAGAAAATCTATCATTTCTTGAGACAAAAGCATATTCTAAGGCAAAAAACGAATTTGAATCTTATTATCTTACAAAACAGCTTAAGAAATTCAACTGGAACATAAGCACAACTGCTAATAAATTGGATTTACAACAATCCAATCTTTCAAGAAAAGTAAAGGAGCTATGTATAAAAAGAGAAAATTAAAACAAAAACCCGTTCTTCGACCGCCAGACCACAACATAGTCGGGGACTCCGTCTCGGAGCTGGTGGACTGCAAAAGGGTGAAATTTATTGTTAATATTATAATGTTCTGATAATAAAATTATATAACATACTTGACGAAAAAGAAAATAAATCTCTTTTTTTGAAAAATCTAAAAGAGCAAATTGAAGATGAATTACAATATGAAAAAATAATTATTGGTCATCTGAGATTTGTTGAAGCAATCCACTTGGGACCAGAAGCCTGGGTATCTACATTTATATTAAAATAAAGGAATGTAATATGGAAACCTATAAAACTATTATTCTTGCTCTTGGTGCGTATTTTATAGGCTCAATCTCATTTAGTTATATTTTTACAAAAAAGCTCACTGATAAAGATATTAGAAATATTGATATAAAAAATGCAGGTGCTTTTAATGTTTTCCTTAATGTTGGAAAAAGAATTGGGACTATAGTAGGAGTTTTAGATGGCTTGAAAACTCTTTTAATCGTTCTTATTGGTAAATTAATTGGACTTGGTGTGGTCAATACAATTATTGCTGCATCCTTTGGTATAATTGGGCATTGTTTTCCAATCTTTCATAATTTTTATGGTGGAAGAGGTGCTGCATCTGTTATTGGGATATTTATCTATTTCATACCATTAGAACTTTTGATTAGTATTATCCCAGCAGTTTTAATAGGATTTATAATCCACAAAATGGGAACCACACCAGTATTTTTTATTGCATTCTCTCCAATTGTCGCATATATTTCTAATAAACCACCAGCATTGGTTTTTGCAATTGTTTATGTTACATTATTAACAGGGATAATGAATCTTATTATTATTTTTGCAAAAAGAGACCATAAAGTTATCGCTGAATGATAAATCAAATAATGGTTAATTAGAAAACTTCTTAAATAGTTATAAAACATGTATGAAAATTGTTTATCTGCGATTTTATGAAGAACTAAACGACCTTTTACCAATTGAAAAAAGAAAAATAAGATTCTCCCACTCATTTAAAAATAATCCCTCAATCAAAGATATGATTGAGTCTTTGGGAATCCCTCATACTCAAATTGACTTCATTCTTTCTAATAACAACTCTGTTGATTTTAATTATATTGTTCAAAATGGAGATGACATTTCTGTATATCCTGTTTTTGAATCATTAAACATACAAAATGTAGAAAAATTGCGACCAACACCTTTAAGACAAATAAAATTTATTGCTGATTCTCATCTGGGAAAGTTGGCTCGGTATTTAAGAATGCTCGGATTTGATACCATTTATAAAAATGATTTCTTCAAAAAAGAAATTATAAAAATTGCAAAATCAGAAAAAAGAATTATACTAAGTAGAAGCAGAGATCTTCTTAAAATCAAAGAAATAACACATGGATATTGTATTGCAAGCACAAATCCAGAAAAACAATTAAAACTTATATTAAACAGATTTGACCTTGCCAAAAATATAAAACCATTTTCTAGATGTATGATATGCAATTCAAAACTAATTTCCATTCCAAAGGAAAAAATAATTGATAAAATCCCTCCAAAAGTAAAGGAATTGCAAAGTGATTTTGCTCAATGCCCAAATTGTAAAAAAATCTATTGGAAGGGAACTCATTACGAAAGTATGATGAAATTTATTGAAAAATTAATTCAAAATTAGATTACATGAAATATTCAAAATACCATCTGCTTGTCATTCCAAACGCCCACAGGTGTCATTCCCGACCCCGATCGGGAATCCATATAGAGGGAAGACGCAGTAAAAGAC
>JACNFI010000121.1 GCA_014384665.1 Candidatus Cloacimonadota bacterium | reverse complement strand
TAATTTCTCAACCTGTAATTTCTGATAAGCTGATCAAGTTCAAAGAATATTATGAATCTGTTTTTGGACCTTTATTAATGAGTATTTTCATCGAACTATTCGGAAACAAAATGTCTGAACAGGATATTCAAATTGAAATTATCATCTTTGCAGCTCTTATGGATGGAATCGCCTTTGATTACACGGTGATGGGAGAAGAATATCCGCTCGATGCGATAAGCCAGAGATTGTTGGAAAAATATTCTAATAGTTAACTTAATCTTAAATTTAATTAAACCAAGAAAGTAAGTATCACATGAAAAAAAAGATTAATTCAATTAAATTCTCACAAATGAGAAATTCCACTTTGGCAAAGAATGTTATACTCGCAACATTTTTTACCTTGATCATACTTATGGGCAGCACCACGCTATTGCAAGCCTACAATGTATATCATGATACGGATATTACAAGCAATGAAACATGGGCTTATGAGGATAGTAATGGAGTAATTACACACATTGTAAACGCAGATATTTCTGTAGTAGATGGTGTTCATCTGACAATTGAATCCGGTTGTACAGTAGAAATTTGGAGTACCTTCACTATCAACGGAACCATGAATGCAAATGGATTTGGTGTTAACGGGCGCATTCATATCAATGGTGTACAATTGAATTATGATGGAGTAGATAGCGTATGTGATCTATATGGAGTTGACCTTACTGTCGAAGTTCATATAAACAATTGCAGTTATACTAATTATCCATTTCTATGGGACTGCCATTTTACTGACGATTTAATTATGAATAGTTCCTACGCCAGAATTACTGAATGTGATTTTAATTCCGGTGCAGTATTGGAAATAGATAACAACTCAGATCCATTAATTGATGAACTCAATTTCGAAGATGTAGGAACTGATTGTAAGATCACCATTGCAAACGGTTCTTGTCCCACAATCAGCGATTGTTTCGTCGAAGGTTACGGTAAGGGAATCAATGTCTCAAGCGGTTCCAATCCTTTTATTTATGATTGCGATTTTTTTACAGACGGTAATAATGCCGAAGTATATTCATATTCGTCTCCTACCTTCACCGGATGTAGATTTTTTGGAGATCAACAAGGAATTAGTGTGGGAGCTGAAATTGTTAAGGCACACAGTGCTGTCTTTGACAGTTGCGAATTCGCAGGTAATAAATATGGAATTTTGGCATCTTCTTCCAATGATACTTGTTCAGCTACTTTTACATACTGCAGTATAAATAATAATTCTGAACATGGTATCTTAGCTCTTGACGGTTCAACCACTTCAATAGTGATAGAAAATTCGTATATAACCGCTAATGGTGCAAACGGAATTGATCCGCAAAGTAATATTTCAATTTCCAATACCACAATTGCAAATAATCAAGGGATCGGATTGAATTTAGCTTATGATAATGTTTTGCTTGATTTTTCCGATTTAACATTTAACGAAAACGGCATCGACGCAATACGAGTAATTCCGAATCTTGTTGGTCAACTTCCGGAAAGCAATCATCTGAATACGAACGGAAGCAGAATCTATATCTACGGTGGTAATAACATATCACTCAGCTATGATGCTGTCTGGCCACAATATTCTAATTACTATATTAGTGATGGAAATTGGGCTGATGAGCTTGTTGTTGAAAGTGGCGTAACATTGGATCTGGCTGCAGGAAGTGAGTTGTATTTTAATGAAAATATAGGTTTAAAAATAGAAGGAGCATTATATGCAGACAATGTTCTTTTTGATCGTGTATATGGTACGACCGGAAATTGGAGAGGAATTCGTTTTGTAGAAAATGATCTTGCAGGTTATATTGAAAATTGCGAGATAAAACACGCCGGTTTCAGTGATTATGCAAATCCTTACTCAGCAAGCATCGTAATCGATAATGAAATTGATGACAGCACGAGTGTAACGATTTCCAATTGTGAAATCACGAACGGAATCGGTCATGGAATTTACATAAATGAAGCAGATCCTTTCATAGAATATACTACAATATCAGATTGCGATAGCTGCGGTATTTATTTGGACGAATATGCAGAACCGGATATAGATCATTGCGATATTTTATATAATGGATTACACGGAATTTATCTGAACTATTATGCACAGCCAAACATCTTCGCTTGCAGCATCGAAAACAACGGTCTTTACGGAATCTTTTCAAACCAGATGCATTTTTATGATTATAACAGGGGAGAGCTTATAGACGGAAATATTGAAAATAACAGCGGACCTGCCGTAAGAATACCTCCTAAAATGTTACTCGATTTCTCTTCAGTTTTTATCGATGGAAATCTAAATGATCAAATAATAGAGCTTTCTGCCGGAATCATTGATTCAAGCATTATTTTATCCAATGAATATGAATACAATATTTTTGGTGATGTAAAGGTTGAAAACTGCCATTTAACTATTGAGGAAGGCACTGTTTTGAAATTTGATACGGGAAAGAAATTGGATGTGTATCATTTAACTGCAATCGGAACACCTGCCAACCATATTACCTTTACTTCCAATAAAGCAACACCTGCCCCGGGAGATTGGAAATACATCTATATACATGATGGTGAAGATACAGTGATAAATGAATTTGCATATTGTGATGTTCTTTACGGTGGGGGTTCATCAAACTATGATGGGGCAGTTTACCAAGCTTCTGCAATTGCAAATTACAGCCATTGTAATATTGCATATAGTGGTTCATCGGGAATGCGCCTTCATGATTCTTCTATTGCCAACATCACAGATTGTGAAATTCATCATAATACCGAGATGGGTGTAAATAGCAGTTCGATATGGGGAGTAATAGAACCTCACATCAGTAATACTTCTATTCATAATAACGGAGATTATGCCATTCAGGTCTTAGCTGATGAAGTTAAAAATATTACCGACAATGTAAATATTTATGAGAATGGAATCAATGCAATCAAAATTTTGGCTGATGATAATGAATGGGCAATCTATGATGATGTTGAAACCGGAACTTGGCGCAATCATAATGTTCCTTACGATATTGAGGGGAATGTTCTGGTTTTGGATAATGAGACATTAACTATCGAACCAGGAAATACATTTCGTTTTACAGGTGAATATTCGATTACCGTGGAAGGTGCATTATTGGCAGAAGGTACAGAGGGTTCTCCTATTGTTTTCACAAAATTGCCGACAGCACGAACAAATTGGGAAAATATCTCTTTCTCTACACCGGATGATGCCTGCCAATTAACTTACTGTGATTTCTTTTTCGGAGGAAGCAATGCAAATGGTATGATAGAATTAGATAATGTTGGAAATTTGTTACAAATGTCTAATTGCAATTTAAGTGAAAGTGTTTCAAACGGTTTATATTTTGCCAATAACTCCTCTCCGCAATTAATAAACTGTTCTATTTGTAATAATTCGACTTCCGGAATCTACATTGCCGATGGTAGTGTTCCGACTTTTGGAAACAGTCTTGATGAATGGAATGAAATTTATGATAATGGTAGTTATGAATTTTATAACGGAACTTCCGAAATCGATGCTGAATATATTTATTGGGGAACCACAAATTCTACGGAAATTGATGCGGCAATTTATGATTGGAATGATGATGCAACTCTCGGACTCGTTAATTATTCCCCTTGGACGGATGCAGAACACGATACATTATATTATTCTTCATACGGATCGATTTCCGGCACTGTAACTCTTGCCGATGGAGTGGGTAATATTACAGATGTAGAGGTGACAGCGGGAGGAATTACAGTAAATCCTGAAACAAATGGATACTATATAATTGAAGATTTACCTCCAATCACATACGACGTACAAGCCAGTCTTATAAATTATGCAGATTCTATTGTGACTGGTGTTATAGTAGTTGGAAATCAGAATACACCCGATATTGACTTTACCTTATATAGCGCCAGCGCCGCACCTGTAGCTGATTTTAGTGCAACTCCCACATTGGGCAATCAGCCCCTCGAAGTGCAATTCACCGACCTCTCAATTAATGGTCCATCGTCCTGGCTGTGGGATTTTGGTGATGGAAACACAAGTGCAGCACAAAATCCGCTTCATGAATTTGTCGATTGGGGCACCTTTACAGTATCGTTAACTGCAACCAATGATAATGGATCAGACACCGAAATAAAAGTAGATTATATCATAGTTAATGGACAACCGGTTGCAGATGCCGGACCGGATCAAACCGTGAATGAACAAGCTCTTGTTCAGCTCGACGGTTCAGGTTCTTATGATCCGGAAGGAGAAGTTCTCACATATTCGTGGACAACTCCTCCAGAAATTCTACTTTCGGATTCAACTGCCATGCAACCTACATTTACAGCACCTTATGTAACCGACTCTACTGAGTTTTCTATTGAGTTGATTGTCTATGACGGTGAATGGTACTCGGATCCAAGTACTGTAATTATTACTATATTAGACATTATCGGGATAGATGAAAAACCAATACCTGAAAACTATACTCTCTTTGGCAGTTATCCTAATCCTTTTAAGGGTTCAGTAGAAATAGAATTTGGCTTGCCTCAACATGCTTTTGTTGAAATTAAAATATATGATATAAGAGGAAGACTTGTCACATCCCTGGCTGATGAGTCCTTTGAATCTGGCAATCATTCCTTAACATGGGATGCAAGTAAGCAAAAATCCGGCATTTATTTCTATAAGATGATCGTCGAAGGAAAACCGTATGAAACCAAAAAAATGATCCTGATGAAATAGAAAAATAGATTCACAGGACAGGTCCTGATGAAATAAAGAAAGATTTCACAGGATAAATCCTGATGAAATAACTATAATAACATAAATTATGGGGCTATTACTTAATTTGAAATAAGCCATAATTTAGAATCAGATCACAAAAAACAGGGAGTCAAAGTGCTCCCTGTTTTAATTTATTTTGACAGTTTTTTTCGTTTTTTAAGGATTGAAGTAGTTTATTAGTATATTTGAAGCAAATCATCGAAAGGAATAAG
>JACNFI010000120.1 GCA_014384665.1 Candidatus Cloacimonadota bacterium | reverse complement strand
TCAAATTCTTCTGCTTGGATGGGTGCTTGGGCTAGTTTACCAATGGCTAAAATATCAGATTTGAATTTGTTAATTGGACGAAATCATCTATCATATGGCAGATTAGAGTTTGGTGATGAAATTGCAATTCCACTGACTGGTTATATGTATGGTTGGTTTAAAACAGGGACGATAGGTAGTTCAGATGATATATATATGGGTTTATCATTAAATGAAGGTTTTCAGATAAGAATTAAACAAAATTATATTGTTCAGGATGATAAAAATTATTGGGATTTTGTTGTAGTTTTAGATGAAATCACTTATCCTGAATCTGATACAGAATATTTTTTCTTAGGTTCATGGGATATAAGTGGAGATACAGCTAAATATAGTTTGTTTATAATAGCAAATGGAAATATGGCTTCATTAAGTTATCAAGAATTAACTGAATGTTTAGCATTTCCATCATCAAATAATTATAATGAATTTACTTTTAATATAGATGCAGATCAAGTTGTATGTATTGGTGGAAGATATATAAGTGCCAGTAATATTAATGATATAAATACAGTAAAAAATATAGCTAATTTCATGCCAGCATTTGATAATATGATTGGATATAAATATCTTGATATTAATATAATTGAAGATGGAAATTTTGATACTGGAACTCCCTGGACATTTAATGGCAACTGGACTTATGATGCAATAAATAAAGAGGCAGATTGTTCATCGGGATCATCAAGTTCTGATTTATTTCAAAAAGATATTTTAACTGTTGGTCATAAATATTTAATAAAATATGAAATAAAAAACTGGGTTGCTGGTGAAGTGCGAGTTCGTATTAGCAATGAAATGGGTTCTTTCCATTCAGGTAATGGAGTATATCGCGAGATACTTTATGCATTACCAGGCACATCTCCTTTAACTGATGATATATGGTTTCAAGCCATGTCAGCTTTTGAGGGAACAATAGATAATGTTGAAGTTTGGGAAGATTCTCATAACAATCTTATTACATTTCAAGAAGTTGAAGAAGCGGATTATAAAGAACATAAAAACAGAATAAAATATTCAGAATTGAATGGAGTAACTTTTCCAGATTTATATTATAGAGATTTTAGAGAAGAAATAGAAGCAATAGATGAATGTCCTTCTTACTTACAGATGAAATATCAAGAAACTGCTTTAATATTTACAAGAAATATAAGATATAGAATGTTATTAGAAGGAACTCCATCAGGATGGGCTACATTGGTAGATAATGTAATAGAAGAATTTACAGAATTGGGTTTAATGAATTATAAAACATTACAGCGATATGGTAATATTTACTTCTGGTTATGCGAATTAGGATTAGCACGAATGGATCAAAATGGAACTCGTGTTGTTAATTATTTTATTGATAATAATGGGAAAGAAAGAAAAAGATTTAATATTCCTTTAACAAATGCACATAAGTATATTGGGTTTATATGTCCTATTAGAAAACAATATTTATTACATTATGTATCAGATAATCCTTATTATCAAAAAACTTATGTATATCAAATGGATGGGGATTATTGGCAAGGAATGTTTCATTTTTTAAATATACAGGCAGGTATTATTTTAACGGGTGGGACAGAAACGGAGAATATCAATCTAATTTTATCGCATATTCCAGCTAGCACAACACCATTGATAAATAAATATCCTGGTTCAGATTATACTTTAGATTATTGTGAAATACTAACGAAAAAATATAATTTTGATTTAGCGGTATTTTTAAAAGCAAAATTTGATTTTGAAACTGGATTTGTTGGAGAATATATTGTAGATGGTAATGGGAATAAAGTTGTAGATGCTAATGGAGAATTTTTAATTGCGTTATTAGGTGGTAGTAGATTAGAAGAAATTTACTCAAGGGTATTTAATATAAATTATTCAGATGGGGTTCAGGAGCATCAATTTGCGAATGTTCTTAAAAATACCTGGCAAGGAATTCCATCAGGAAAAAACAGAGGGAATAAAATACAATTTCGGATAAAGAATGCTACCGAAATAAAAAATCTTGCGTTAGATTACAAGAGGTAAAAGATGAAAATTATCAAATATAGTATTTTAATTATTATTATATTGGCATTTACATTTCTTTTAGGGGACACTTATATAAGAGATTTACCTTTATCTGATTGTCCTAAATTAGATATGGCAAGAGCAGATTCTAATGTATTAAAACACGAATATGGCGGATTAGAAATAGATGCAAGCAATTATAACGGAATATTAAAAATAGTTAGTGGTTCAGCAGGTTATTTATTAATAGGTGCAGATTCTTCTGGTGCAGTAGTAATTACAGATAGCACACAAGCACTTACTAATAAGACTTATAGTGGGACAGCACTAATCATTACTGGTGATGGAAGTATATCAGATTCATTACATATTGGGGGGAAATTAAATATTTCCAATGCAATATTCTATTTAGCAGATGACCAAATAAGTGGAGATAAGATAGAAAATGGAACTATTGACTATATTACTATTACTGATTTAATATCAGATTCTATTAATATAAGAGTTGCCAATATAGATACATTACGAGGACATTCACCAATTATTGTGCTGGATTCTATGGCTGTAACGGGACAAGTTAGTGCAACAATTTTAACAGATGGAACAATATCAATTACATCAGGTAATATTACTGGAATTGATTCAATTAATATTACTAAAGCATCAATAGACACCATAAAGAGTGAAGTAGAATTTTTGGATTCTATTAATGTGCCAATAGGTAAATTAAAAATTGGTGAAACTGCTATTACCTCTACTGCGTCAGAATTAAACATTTTAGATGGTGTAACTGCTGATAAAGATGAATTGAATTATTTAGATATATCTGGAAAAGGAAAGGCAGAAGCAGGAAAAGTTCTTACTTTAGATAATTCAAAACAATTAGATAGTTTAAATGTTGCTTCACATATAACATTAGGGGGAGAGTTAAGATTAACTGAAAAACCCATTGTATTAAAAAATAATGGCACGATTAATGAAACAACTAGTGGTTTAGTAAATCTTTCTGGAGGACTTTTAATTGGTGGTAGGGGACCAAATTATTGTTTAAGTACAAATGTTGGAGGGACTGCAAACGCTATTACTTTGGATTATATTCCAAGCATTTCTGCATTAGCAGAAGGATTAATGGTAACTTTTATAGCAGATAGTTCAAATACTGGTGCTACAACTGTTACTATTAATGCATTAGTTACCAAGAATATTTATGAAGCACATGATATTTCAGCATTAGAAGCAAACGATATAAGGGCGAATATGATGGTTCAGTTAATTTATGATGGTGTTCAGTTTCAGCAAATTAGTCAATCTGGAAATTAGGGAGGATTGTTATGAGTTGGTGGATTGCCCCCTTAATTATGGGTGGCGTAAAACTTGGTATTCAGGCTTTAACAAAACCTAAAAAATATAAAACTGATTTAGGTTATTTAGATAGATATATTAGTAATCTTCGGGGTGATTTAGGGGAGAAAGAAATATATCATACAATGATGCGAGGTGCTTTAAGAAATATAGGAACACAAGAGGCGAAAACAAGAAAAATGATGGAATATGGTGCTGGTAAAATAGGAGAACCAGTAAGAGCACAACAACTAATTTCACTGCAACAAGCCACAAGTAAAGCAGTAACAGAGGCAGGCGAAAAAGCGGGATTAGTTCAGTTACAGGAAAGCAGAAGAATACAATCAAAAATTGAAGAAGCAACGATGATGAAGGAAAGAATACAAGAGCAAATCAGAGAAAGAAACAGAAGAATGGAAGAATCATATAGGAGTGAAATGATAGGAACAGTAGCAGAAACAGGTGTGAATCTTGCTACTGCTGGATTGCAATATGGGGCAGAAAAACAAGAAATAGAAACTACTCCAGAACCCAAACCCATTAAAGCACCAAAACAAGATGTGGTATATTATAAAGGAAAACCTTATGATGTAAAATGGAATGAAACTGAAGGAGGTTGGGAGACTTTAGCAGGAGACCCAATAGATGTAAGTAAAGTAACTTTTGAAAAACCAGAAGAAATAAAAAGAGGAGGGATTAAAACTGCTTTTGGCCCTGGTGGAGAAAAAAGAGAATATAGGATGATAGGTGATGTGCCCACTTGGTTAGATACAAATAAACCGATAGAATCAGAAGAATGGGGAAAATGGGATGTTGATAGACCAGAAAAAATAAAAGCATTTAAAGTAGTGAATGTAGAAATAAAAGATGGTAAAAAAATCACCTCGCAAAAAATAAATGGAGAATGGAAAATTATCAAAACAGAACCATATACAAAAACAATAACTGCTTTAAATAGAATGGAAATGAAATTAGAAGAATATGAATTAGCTGTTAAAAATTATAATGAAATAGAAGACGAAATGCAGAAAAAATTATGGATACATGAGGGGAAAACCGTAGAAGGAATAAATGCAGAGATAGAAGTAATGAGAAAATGGGTAGACAAGTTTAAAAAAGGTGGTATAGATTATTTTGAGAATTTAGATGAAGCAAGTCAATATTTTGAAGGATTAGAATAATGATTACTTGGCAAGAGTTAAAACAAGATCCAAGATATTTTGTATTAAATCCAGAATTACAAGATTCTGTCAAACATAGATGGTTTGAAAAGAATATTGAAATTGATCCAAGATATAAACCAGAATTAAGAGATACATTATGGTATAGAATATTTAAAAAACCAGAAATAAGACCAATTGAAAAAGAAGAATGGTATCCCAAAATAATGCCAACAGCAGAAAAATTAATGCCCAAGAGAGAACCCGAAAAACCTTCATTGTTAAAGGGAATAAAATATGGATTAGAAGAAACAGGGAAGGAACAATTAAGGAAACTACCAGAAACATTATTGAATCTAACTACGGCGGGATTGTCAATGTCTTATCTCCCGAGAATGTTGGAAGATAGCAAAACTGCTGAAAGCAGAATTAAATTTTGGCAACAACATACAGATGCTTATGGAT
>JACNFI010000119.1 GCA_014384665.1 Candidatus Cloacimonadota bacterium | reverse complement strand
AGAAGATAGAGCATTTCATCTGAAAACTTTAGCTGCTATTGCTACTCTTGTTCAACAAGATTATTTCGAAGAAAAATGGTTGAATGCTGAGAATATTCATTATTTAAGAGATATGGTTTTATTAAGTAAAAGAATGAGGTTTTCAGTAAAATAATATATTTATGAAGTATTCCTTTAGTTGTATAATTTTTTATTCATTGCCCGATTTCATCATATAACAAAGTGCCCCAATGGAACGGGGCACACATATCGTTAACCAAAATTGGAATTATACAACCAAAAGAAGTTATATGCAAGCAAAAATTGGCAAAGCAAAGTTAATCCTTTTACAGGGAGACATAACAGAAGAAAATACAGACGCAATTGTAAATGCTGCAAATTCCTCACTCTTAGGTGGAGGCGGAGTGGATGGTGCAATTCATCGTGCTGGTGGACCAAAAATTCTTGAAGAATGTAAGGAAATAAGAAAAAAACAAGGAATATGCCCAACAGGAGAAGCAGTTATAACCACTGGCGGAAACTTAAAAACAAAATATGTAATCCATACCGTTGGTACTATCTGGCGTGGAGGAAATCAGAACGAAGATAATCTTCTTAAAAATTGCTACTTGAATTCACTGAAACTTGTAAAAGAAAGAAGAATAAAATCAATCTCTTTCCCATCAATTAGCACAGGAGCTTATCGTTTCCCTATTGAAAGAGCAAGTAGAATCGCTCTCAAAACAGTAATTGATTTCCTGCAGAATAATGGATTTGAAGAAGTAAGATTTGTTTTGTTTAGTAAAAAAGATTTAGAGATTTATTGTAAAAATCTTAAGGAGATTCTTGACTTTCTGAAGTAAGAGATTGCAAACCTGCTGTTAAAAAATATACATATTGAATATTGTACAAAAAATTTTATAACTTTTTTTATTTCAACATAAAAAATAATGCAAGACACTTCCCACCTCTGCAACTCACTATTTTTTTCTCATAATTTCTCACAAATTGTTTCTAAAATTATTTCACATTTGTAAGTTTTTTCTAAAAAAGTAGTAATTTTTTCTTGACATCATAATTTTTTTTATTACATTTTAGACCAAAAGACGAAAATAGTCTAAAATTACAGAGAAGGAAAAATGGATAAAAAAGAGCAGATACTAAAAGTAGCAGGGAATATTTTTGCAAAGTTCGGTCTGAAAAAAACAACAATGGATGATATCGCTAAACTAGCCCGTATGGGCAAATCTACTCTTTACTATTACTTCAAAAGCAAGGAATCCATATTCACAGAAATCATAGATAAAGAATCCAGAATTCTAAAGCAAAAATTAGAGGAAGCAATTGAACAAAGTGATACTCCACAGCAGAAGATAAAAAACTATATCTTAACTAGAATGAAACACTTAAAAGAACTGATAAACTATTATACAACCTTAACAGATGATTATCTTACACATTATTCATTTGTAGAAAATGCCAGAAAAGATTTTACCCAATATGAAATAGGCACAATTAAAGATGTTCTTATTGAAGGAAAAAACCAAAATTTGTTTTTTATTGAGGATGCAGAGTCAACAGCCAGAATGATTATCATTGCTCTTAAGGCTTTTGAATATCCTCTACTTATAGAGAATAGAAGTGAGAATATTGAAGAGGAGATAGGGCTGATGTTAAATATTATTTTTAAGGGTATTGAAGTTAGGTAAATTGCTGGAGATACTTTTTAATGGGATTGTAAGAAAAGGACATATATTTTTTTGTCAAAAATTGGAACAAAAGACTAAAATGGTCTATATGTTTAAAGTTATATTGATAAGAATAAAGACAGAACCGTGGATAGAAATTTCTCGGTTCTAAATATAGGAGGAATGAAATGATACAAATGAAGGAAAAGAAACTCAGTAATTTTCTGGCAAAGCAAGTAGCTAATCTTGCCAGTATTACAAAAGCATGGAAGGTCGCTCTACCACCGCTTGAGAAAGTGGCATACAAAATTTATGTAGATAAAGGTGATCCTGTAAAAGTTGGTCCGAGACGACAAAGAGAAGATAAGTTCTACATAGCGTCAAATGTAGTGCGAGCCGCTCTTAAGGCATACGATAAAGGTTCACCCGCTGTACGAGATAGGATGGTTAACCTATTTCTGAGGGAGTTCTTAACATCTACCAACAAGAATGAAAAGGTAAAACAGTTTAAAGCGGAATACGGCATAATACCACCAGGTTTCCTAACAATCTCCCCAGAAGGAAAGTGCAACCTGCGATGCAAGGATTGCTATGCTGCAAGCATTGCAAAAGGATTGCCGTCACTGTCTGCCAATACTGTTGAAAGTGTGCTCCACGAGAAGTACGAGAAGTGGGGAAGCTGGTTCACGGTTATTTCTGGCGGTGAGCCATTTGTCTGGCATGACGGTGATGTGGACATCATTGAGATTGCAAAGCGTCATCAAGAGCAGTATTTTCTCGTCTATACTAACGGCACACTCATTGATAAAGAAAAAGCAAAAAGACTTGCAGAAGTTGGTAATATAACCACAGCTATTTCTGTCGAAGGATTTGAAAAGGAAACTGACGAACGAAGAGGGAAGGGAACATACAAAAGAATTCTTGCTGCCTTTGAAAATCTGCGCAATGCTGGAGTTCCTTTTGGCATCTCCGTGACTGCCACACCTGAGAATGCTGAACTTCTCATTTCAGAGGAGATGATTAAGTTCTACTTTGATGAGCAGGGAGCACTTTATGAATGGCTCTTCCAGTATATGCCGATAGGTCGCGGTGTGGATGTTGCTCGACAGGTCTCTCCGGAGATACGTACACGAATGTGGACTCGCGAGCAAGAAATCGTCCGTAAAGAACGACTATTTTTTGCTGATTTCTGGAATGGCGGAACTTTCTCCTCCGGATGCATAGCAGGAGCTCGTGCTGGAGGATATCTTTATATAGACTGGAATGGCAATATTTACCCGTGCGTCTTTGTCCCATTCTGGAAAGACAATATTCACGACCTTTTCTCGCAAGAAAAAACATTAACAGATGCTTTATTTTCTGACCTATTCAAAGGAGTTAGAGACTGGCAATTATCATATAATTATATGTGTCCACCAAGTTCTCGCGGAAATGAAATCAGACCTTGCTTTATCCGAGATCATCACAAAATTGCTCACGATTTGTTCATAAAAACAGAATCCAAACCGGGATACCCTTCAGCTGCACTCTGCCTGCGTGACCCTGAGTACTACGATGCAATGATCCAATACGATGATGAACTCGCCGAACTTCTCGATCCAATATGGGAGGAGAACTATCGGGAATCGGTTGGAAAAGTGAAGTAGAAATAAATGCAAGTGCCAGTAGTCCCTGTGCAATGAAAGCAAGAATTAAAGGATTTTATCGAATCTCCGTGGTTTATCTATAAGGAATATTGGGACAAATCCAGATATTTTTTGCAAGGAATTGGAACCAAAAAACAAAATTTTTAATAGTTTAAGGAGACGATAAATGGCTTTATTTGATGAAGTAAAAAAAATCGTGGTTGAGCAACTAGGGGCTGAGGAAAATAAAGTTAGATTAGATACAAAGCTTATGGATGATTTAGGAGCTGATTCCTTAGATTTGATTGAATTAGTGATGCGTATTGAAGGGAAATTTGATATTAATATATATGATAAGTATGTAAAAAATATTGTTACTGTTGGTGATGCAGTAAAGGCAATAAAAGAAAGGATAAAAGTTAAATAATTGTATAATGGAAGTAAAATTTAAATCAGTGGGAATTGTAGGCACAGGTTTTTGTGTTCCTAAAAAAGTTTTAACGAATTTTGATTTAGAGAAAATGGTTGATACAACTGATGATTGGATAAGAACCAGAACAGGGATCAGGGAACGAAGGATTGCTGATAGTAATGAGGCGACATCTGATCTGGCTGGAAAAGCCGCACGGAAAGCATTAGAAGATGCTCGCCTTAATCCTGATGAAATTGACTTAATCATTGTAGCCACACTTTCTCCAGATATGTCATTTCCTTCTACTGCTTGTCTGGTGCAGCACAAACTTGGAATAAAGAATGCTTGCGCTTTTGACCTTGAGGCGGCTTGTTCTGGATTTATTTATGGCTTATCAGTAGCTGATGCATTTATTAAGAGTAGTACTTATAAAATTGCATTAGTTATCGGCGCAGAAACCTTTTCTAGGATTGTTGACTGGAAAGATAGAAATACCTGCATCTTGATGGGGGATGGAGCAGGGGCAGTAGTATTGAGAGAAGTGATAAATGGAAAAGGCATTCTTTCTACATATCTCGATGCTGATGGCTCAGGAGCGGATTTAATGAAACAGCCGGCTGGTGGTTCACGCCTACCAGCAACTGAAGAGACGGTCAAACAAGGATTACATTACTTCAAGATGCAGGGTAATGAAGTATTTAAGCATGCAGTAAGAATTATGACCGCCTCCACAATAACCGCTCTTAAAAAAGCAAATTTATCAAATGAGGATGTAGATTGGCTGATACCTCATCAGGCAAATTCAAGAATTATTCAATCTGTAGCAAAGAGATTATGTATCCCAATGGAAAAGGTTATAGTAAATCTGGATAAATACGGGAACACTACTGCTGCAACCATTCCCATTGCCTTAGATGAAGCAGTTAAACAGGGAAAAATAAAAGAGGAAGATAATGTTGTTCTTGTGGCATTTGGGGCTGGTCTGACCTGGGGAGCATGTGTATTAAGGTGGTAAAAAATGAATATTGAGATTGTTCAATTAAAAACTAAGAATGCTATGAAAAATTTCCTTAAATTGCCATGGAAAATCTATAAAGGTAATCCAAATTGGGTTCCACCTCTTTTATGTGAATTAAAAAAAACCCTTGACCCAAGAAAAAATCCATTCTGGGAACATACCTGGAGGAAGATTTTTCTAGCTTTGAGAGGTGATGAACCAATAGGAAGAATTACTGCTATCATTGATGATAACCATAATAATTTATGAGTTATGCAAAATAAGTGATTTCACTTTATTTGTCATTCCCGTGAAACTTGT
>JACNFI010000118.1 GCA_014384665.1 Candidatus Cloacimonadota bacterium | reverse complement strand
TGGATGGTTCGTTCCTTACCGGACCAATTCGTCTATCTGTAAAAATGAAATTTTAATAAATCCCAAAACGCATGAAACTAAAACTTAATTGATAGGCTGAATTTCCTTTACATTTTGTTTAGGAATTTCCATATTATGTTAACTTCATTATTAGTAATAAAATAATAACAAAATCCATTCTATGGAGGATTAAATGAAAAAAGTTTTAATTATTGTAATTATTGCAATATTTTGTTTTAACATTGCATTAATTGCTGACTTACAAAAACCGCTTTATGATGAAAAAAAAATAACACGTGAATCCATTTTACCTGAAGGTAAAGATTATTCAGGACAAATCTTGCGTGACAATGTAAATCCAAGTCCACCAGTTTGGGAATTTACACATTCCCCTGAAACTGTAGGCCCAATTAATTACTATGACTATATGCCCGGCAGTTATTGTAGTCATCCGCTGATGAAACAACGCGAAGGTCTCATTAACTCTATTGGCCAGCCTTTTGGCCCTGGCGTTTATATGATATATCAAACGCAAGCTGGTCCAACTGTAACTCCAGAAATTAACAGAAGAATCTATTATGGATATGTAGATTCTGATGATAATATTTGGAATGGTACTGTTACATCGGTTGTTCTTCGGCAAGGATTCCCAGGAATGACTATACATCCCGCATCGGGAAGTTGCATTGCATCTTGGCATTCATTACCTTTACCTACAGGTACTTACAAAACAAGCATGGTTTATGACGACATTCAACTTTTGGGAATACCTGGATTCTGGAAATCTCCTATATACTTTACTCAACCAGCTGCTGATTTACTCTATATTTGGCCCTATGTGTTCGCAGGTCCTTCTCCAACGTATAATATCGACGGATCGGTTAGGATCTACCAAGTCAGTCATGCTGATAATGATAACACAGTAGAAGATGTTTTGTTTAGATACATTGATGTTCCTAATGATAATTTCGTTTATGGTGAACTTGAACAAATACTTATTGAAGGCAATTGGTCAACACCAGAAAGAATATTTACTGATTGGTATGTAGGACCTCCAACTTGGCCCTCTAATGCTTCAAGTCGGCCTTATGATTCATTTGCTGTGGACTGGAATAATCCAGGACATGTCTCATTTATGGGTTATGCTGGATTTCATGCTGTGGACACTTTAACTAATGTCCCATCTTATGTTGAACCTGGTTTTTATGTATGGGAATCTTTCGATGGCGGAGAAACTTGGGATACTAATAACTTTCAATCATGCCCATTTATGGTAAGCCTCGACCCATCGTCGACAGAAAGATTGAATAAATATGCGCTTTATAAAGTTGAAAATACCGCAGGATTTACTTATACAGACTCTCTTGCACAGACATTCACTCCAGATTCATTATTTGCTTACGCAGGATTTCCTGGTTCATCGATAACTTGTCATCGTTCAGCACTTTATGATCATAACAGTAACATTCGTTTACCAGTACAATTACAATATGTAGCTTTTGAGGGAGATGGTATAGACTATTTAAGTGCATGGTCTTCTTACGAATATCGTTGGGTATTTCAAGCGGAAGTAGTTTATAAAAACGATGGCACTTGGGAAATAAATCATGTTCCCAAAATGCCCGGTAATGCTTCTGGGTATAGTGTTCCATGGACCGTAGCCGGAGCAGACACTACATGGTACCCATGGCTTTCTATGGCTTATTCCAATTTATCCGACTTAGGTTTCCACGAAAACCTCCAAAATCAAGCAGTTGGCAAGGACTGTGATTGGATGGTTCAGATGTGGACAGATGGAACAAAACTACTTAAAGCAGAATATCCAGATGAACCTTACCCAACACCAACCGACATGAATTATCTTAATCAACCCATAATCCACATTTCTGCAAGGGGAGGAGGTATAGGAGACGGTATCACTTGGAGTGACCCAATAGAATTTTCAGATATATATACAACACCGTTTGATGATCAGATTACTGTCTATCCTTATTTAGCTCCATATATTCATGACTTAGGAGATGGGTGGGGTGAGATATATATCTTATACTTCGACGATAATGATTATGGTAGTTTTATACAAAGTTTAGGTCCTAATACCGGCGGTTATATAACTTATACATCGATCAAAATTGATTTTGGTGCACAATCTGTAAATCCGGAACAAACAAATCCAGTCTTTTTAATCAATTATCCCAATCCTTTTACTACATCAACAACTATCTCTTTCTCTCATTCAAAACCCGTTGTAGATGCTTCTGTAAACATTTACAATATTAAAGGTCAATTAGTAAAAACTTTAGAAATCAATTCAACTGAGAAACCAACTGTTGGTTATGCCAATTGGGATGGAAAAGACTCAGCAGGACATGATGTTGCAAACGGCATCTATTTCTATAAGGTAAACGTCGATGATTCGGAATACATTAATAAGATGATTCTTACTCGATAGTAATTTAAATTACTTTATACTTAGAAAAGCCTGTTCATATATGAATGGGCTTTTTTATATGGGATACACTTCTTGAATTATCTTGTCACAAGCCCGTCACGGCGTCTTGTCTGGGCGTAGCGTAGCGAAGACTGAAATGAAATGAAGCCGGACCTGTCACGGCGTAGTGTAACGGAGACGGATCGAAGAGCTTGTGATAAGTAATTCATACATATCATTTCAACTTAAGACATGCTCTTCGACTCGCCTTTCGGCGTAGCAGGCATGTCTCAAGTTTCCGCTGAATGATATCGGCTAGATTACCATACTGCGGGACACTCTACATGGAATGGTAAAGACCTGAATGGTAAAGAAGTAGCAAATGGAATCTATCTTTATAAGGTTGAAATCGATGGTTCTGCAAAAGTCCAAAAGATGATGCTTACCCGATAAAAGCCGAAACTCTCTCACTAATATTAAAACCTGCTCAAATTCTGGGCAGGTTTTTTTTGACATTTTTTTAAAAGTATTTTTTTTTATCATTGTGGTGTTTATATGAAAAAATGGAACATTAACAGAAGAAAAAATGTAATGACTCGGAGGGTCAAATGTCTAAAAAAATAATAACTTTAAGTTTGTTTCTTCTTCTTTCTGTGTGCTTATTTGCTCAAGAGCTTCAACAACCCACTCGAGGTTTCATTCCGATCTCCGGTTTGGACAGAGGAACCATAATTTTACCCTATACCGATGAAGTCTCTTCATATGGCATTGATTACGAATTTGTCGTTGAGCCGACAACCATAATGACTTCCTACTATGATTATATGCCTGGCGGATATTTAGGTTTTCCAATACAAAGACAGCTCGAAAATGGAACCGGTACATATCTTACTTTCCATGCAAAAGATTCACCTACTTCAACACGCCGTCAATACTGGGCTTATTATGATGAAAATGGAAATCCTCTTGGGAATGGTAAAATCTCTACCTATAATGAGTTGCAGGGTTTCGGCGATCTTGTACTCCATCCTGCTACTGGAAACTGCGTTGCATCCTGGCATGAAAATTCCGGCTGTACGATATGTTATGATGATTATGCACTTCAGAATATTCCCGGTTTCTGGTCATCTGTCACTTTTATTCCCTCTCCCCTTCCTGATGAATATCTCTGGCCCAGATTATACACGGGACCTTCTCCAAATGGAAATGACTGGATCAGGATCTATCATATCTCCCAAAACATTAATCCCAATTCACATGGATATCCCTGTGAAGATGTAAGAATTATGTACACAGATATTGAAAATACCATAACCGCCGATCTGACACAATTATTAGACTTGTACTATTGGGATATAGTATATATAATGCATGACTGGAGAGAGAAATCGTGCCAGGTAAGATCCTTGTGTTTTGCTGTTGACGAAAGTAATCCCGGCAAAGTCGGCTTAATGGGATATTGTCGCTGGTTAGAAGGAGATATGGGTAATATGCCTGTAAATCCAGGACTCTTTTTATGGGAATCCAACGATTATGGAGCAACATGGGATTATACAGATCTTCATAGCCATAGCCAGGGAACAAACACTGCATTATATCAAGTTGAGAACAAACCGCAATTTGAATTTAACGGAGTCGTTCCTGATTACCTCGATGTCGATTTTTTGGGATTTCATAATACAGCATATTGTTGTGAGGGTGAATACGCGATGACTTTTCTACAAGGTTACACTTATACCGATCCCCAAACGAAAGATGTGTATTATTTAAACTACTTCAAGACGCAAGCCGAAGTAATATGGAACTATTATGGTTCTGAATTCGAATTTAAAGAAGTACCATGGCTTCCAGGTTATGATTCATTTTCAGGTCAAACCGTTCCCTGGAAAATTGTTCAAGGTGATACCATTTTATACATTGTTGTTGCTGAACCAGCAGATTATGGTGATATTCAAAAAAATGCCATGTCTTATTGGGGTGAATATTCACCAAGGATCCAAATCTGGTCCGATGCTACTTATCAAACTATGGCGCAATTAGGATATCAACAATATGATGAATATCTTGAGCATCCAATACTGAATATTGCATTTTCTTATTGGCAAACGTTCAAGTGGTTACCAGAATGGTACAATATGATTGAACTTACTGATATTAATAATCCATTATTTGATTTTTCTGATCAAACTACAGTATTTCCTAACATAGCTTATGCTATTAATTATACAGGTTATACAGATGACTCGTGGAGTGGATGGAATGAAGTATATCTCTATTATTTTGATGATAATTCATACGGTTCTTATGTGCTGGGACATGGAGATAATACGGGAGGACAAATAAAATATTGTGTATTCAAATTCAGAGTACATCAATCTAGTAACGATGAAGAATTTCCTACATCAATTTATACTTTTAATACACCAAATCCATTTTCAACCAATACTCAAATTTCCTTCTCATCTTCAAGACCTCTGAATGAAGCTTCTGTGAAAATTTATAATGCAAAAGGGCAGCTCATAAACACTCTTGAAACCCACGAAGGAGATTCCCCAACACAAGGTTACGCAACATGGGATGGTAAAGACCTGAATGGTAAAGAAGTAGCAAATGGAATCTATCTTTATAAGGT
>JACNFI010000117.1 GCA_014384665.1 Candidatus Cloacimonadota bacterium | reverse complement strand
GATATTACAATTATTTTTTCACAAATATTATAAATTTTCCTTTCCAATTTTTCAGCCAATCTGATCATTTTAGGATTTCGTAATTCAACTAAATCCACAGCAGATTTAGGCCATAAATCCCTAACTTCAAATACAAATTTTGTTTTGGGAAAAAGTTTCTTCAAAAAAATTCCAATAACACCAACAAATAATGGTGGTGAAGAAACATAAATAATATCGTATTTTCTCCAATTGAAAAGAGTATGCAAAAAGCCCATAAACATAAAACTAAGATAAAATAAAATTCTAGTAAAAAAATTCTTTTTTACACTAGTAAAAACCCACACTCTATCTACAGAGAAATTTTCCATTTTTTCTTTTAAAAATATTTTTCTTTTATAGCCCTTAAAAATTACACCTTTCGGATGGTTTGGCATTTCTGTTAGAACTACTACTTTGTGCCCTTTTTCTGAAAAATACTTTACATTAGCATAAGCTCTGTTAGATGGAGCACATATTTCAGGAAGAAAATACTGAGTAATATATAGGATTTTCATTTCTCATTTATTTGAATTGTAACTAATTTTATTTCATAAGGTTCCATTCTAACCAAAAACTTTTCCCCATTAATTACATCATATTCAACTTTTTCAACCAATCCATTTTCGTTTGAAAAAATCTCAAATACTCCCTTCATTTTTTTATGTCTAAAAATGATTGGAACTCTATATGGGATATTTGAATTATTTGATATAATTAAATAATACACATTTTTGTATCGGTAAATTGTATAATCGCAATCCCATAAGTTTTTACCATATTTGTCTTTAATATCGTTATTTATTAGCAAACTATCATTAACAATTTCCTGAGGATAATACTTCCCTAATATCACAGCTTTTTCAAAACCAGTTTGCCTGAATTCTTTAATTATTTTCTTGGCATTTTCATAAGCTTCTTTATTAGAACGATAAAAGCAGTAGATATTTATCCCTTTTGCTCCGCCAATAATAGCATCATAGAACTGATAACGGAATTCTTTATATATTGGAAAACGTGAGATTAGTTTCCCTATCTTTTTATTAATATGATATGTTGCGAGAGTAACAAAATAATAAATTTTTTTTGAATGTCTCTTGTTATACTCATTAACAATTTTTTTACCCTCTAAAACAGATTTATGAAATTTAGTATGATTATAAAATTCTGGTATTGCTTCATTAAGATTTTTATATATCAAAAACATTTTCCTACAAGGATAAATTTGAGGAGCAATTATATCAACATAATCAAGCAAGTATTTTTCTGAACCTTTGTAGTTTAAGATACTACAGGCTGACAAGAGATATTTTGTTGGGGTTCTCTCTTTTAATAAATTATAGAACTTTTCGGTGCTTTTGTTATTCCAATTTTCTTTATGAATATCATCATTGAAATACCAATTTACTCGGGGATTATCTTTATATTCTTCAAAAAGAGGTGGAAATGTTGCCAGAGGATAACTTCTGTTATTCTTCATTCCATAGATTGTTAAATAAAATTCCAGGTTAAATTCATTAACCAATTTTCTAACTAGCGCTTCATCCTCGTTGTTACTTAAACGATTATACAGAATTATTCCTGTGGCAATACTATCTTCATAAATTTTTTTAATTCTGTGATAAGTATCTTTTATTTTTAGTTCTCCATACGCTTGCTCAAAACTAGGGGCATAAGGTGCCCACTTAGTAAGCCCAAAAAGTTCTCCCTCTGCTGTATATCCCTCATACCATTGAATCGGGAAATATGACTTCTCTTCTTCTACAATATAAGTGTTACATCTGGATACAATAACAGATGTATCAGATATAATATAAGATGGCGTCACTTCTCCTAAAAGTGAACTGTATAAAACAAGCAAAAGTAATGATACGATAATTTTCATTTCAATAACTCCAAATATTTGTCTGACATAATTTTTGCATTATTTTCCCACACATAATTTTCAATCACAAATTTACGGGCGGTATTTCCCATTTTTTTCCTAATATTTTTATTTTCATATAAGTATAGGATTTTTTTTGCAATTATATAAGAATCTTTAGGGGGCACGACAAATCCAGTTTTACCATTATTTACTACTTCTGGTAAACCCCCAACATTAGACACAACAACTGGTACTCCACAAGCTTGGGCTTCTATCGCAGCAACTCCAAAACTTTCACTATCACTAATTGAGGGGAAAACCGCTATATCAAAACACTGAAATTTCTCAGGCACCAAATCATGTGAAATATACCCTTTAAATCCGATAACATTTGATAGCCCTAAATCATATGAAAGTTTTTTCAAATACTCTTCTTGGCTACCTTTTCCATATATTTCTAATTTAATCTTTTTATCATTTAATTGCTTTTTTAATATTGCAAAGGCCCTAATTAAATATTCTAAACCATATTTTTCTTCAAGAGATTTTATTGTTCCAATTGTGAAATATTTTTTATTACTCTCCTGTTTTGGTGGCTTAAATTTTTCCACATCCACTCCAAAAGGAGTGACAAAAATTTTCTTATTTGTAAATTTAGCAATCTCCTTTGACATTACAATGCTTGTTGAACAAATTCTATCAGCAGATTTAAGTACCCTTTTAATTAGCCATTTATGTATAATCGACTTATATGGAAATTCATAAATATCACTTCCCCAAACTGAAACTATAAAAGGATGATAATTTATGAAAGAGCCAACAATTCCATAACTTGTTGCCCAATGAGAGTGTAAAATGTCAGGTTTAATTTTATTAACTATTTTTCTGATTTTAAAAATTGATAAAAAGTATTGTAACTTCAAAAAATTACTTCCAACTGGACTTATAGATTTTGGGAAAGGTAGTTTAATAAAATAACTTTTTGTGCCTTCTATTTTATGTGGTGAAAAAGAAATCAAACTTATTTTATATCCTTTTTCCACAAAATATTTGACCCATTTTTGTGTATGAATACTGTTAGAATCTGCTAAATAACATATCTTCATATTTATTCCTATTTATTCTTTACAAATATCATTTTCTTCTACAAGTTTATTAAGAGATAAAGATAGATATATGAAAATTAAAAGCATTATATTATTATACGATAAACCAAATAAAAATTCAGTTTCAAAAAATTGATGGGTCATTATTCCCATAATATATCCTGAATTAATTTTCGCAAGATGAGTTCTACTATGTATTAATTGAATAATAACCCAACCCCAAATAAATAAATACAAAGCTAACCCAATTATTCCAAAATCAATTAAATAACGAATATATGTGTTATGGGGACTTAGATTTTTTAAATATCCACCCGCAAAAGTTCTAATAGTATGATTTTGTAACATTAACTTTTTATGTGAATTATAACCAGAGCCAATTATAGGACTTTTTTCCCAAGATTCTATTCCAGCTTTCCATAAATGATCTCTATGGCTTGCACCTTTTTCAAATCTATAATAGTCTTCTAATACACTGCCAAACAATAATAAACAAATAATACTAACAATTGAAATTATTATTAATCTCTTGATGGGATTTTGAAAAATCCAGAAAATTAGTAATGCAAGAATTGATGATCTTGAGCCAGTAAGAAATATTGAAATAAATAATATAATACTAATGACTTTTACTATTTTATTATTTATATATTTGTTTTGTATAATTGTATTAGCCCAATATCCCCACAGTAATATTATGCCTAATGTATTTCTATTAAGAAAAATAGTTGTTAAATACTTTTCTGTACTTTTATTTATCACATACAGAGAAACAAAAGCTAAAATTATAGATATACTTTCGATTATAACAAGTATTCCAAATATTCTATTATAAATTAATTTTTTATTCGTGGGGAAAAAATACTGCTGAAAAAAAATCAACAAAATTATTGAGCTAAATGTAAATAAAATAATTGAATATTGTCCTTTAATAATCCCTAATAATGAAATTATAGTAATATAACTCAATAATAGTACAAACAAAAAAGGATATTTTATTATTAATTTTTTTTTTGCTAAAATATGATAAACATAGAAATATCCAATCGAAAGCAACAGCAAACCGATAGATAGATAATTCAATTTATTTTCTTTTGACAATAGAATTGTTGAAAATGATAATATTATTACAAAATATATTCCAATATTTACTAAAACTTCAATTAATAAATTATTTTTATCTTTAGAGAGCATATTAATAAACTTTTACTATTCTTCTTATAAAATCTATTTCATTTTTTTTTATTTCACCCAATAATATTAATAAAAAAAAATATAAAATAATTGATACTAATATTAACAATATTATGTATAAGATATTAAGTTCTATTCTTCTTTGAATCAAGAAAATTAACATTCCCATACAACCTGCGGATAATAAAATTTTAAATGCTGATTTTCTTGGAAAATTATATGATAAAAATTTTTGTCCTAAAAAATAATTTATAACTAACAAGATAATATAAGAAATGAAAGTTGATATTGCGGCTCCTAATAAACCATATTTGGGAATAAGCGTTAATGCTAATAGAATGTTTACAACACTTGTACAAAGCATAATAATTAATAATAATTTTGTTTGTTTTTTTAATTCTATTGGTTTTGAAAAATATTGATTTAATCCAACAAGGAATGAAGTAATAGCAAGATAAGGCATTATATTATAACCGTAAAGAAATTCACTCGTAGTAAAAAGCTTTATGATAGGAGAATAAAGAAGTATCAAACCAACCAATGCAGGCATACAAATAATTAAATAAATTCTTATAAATTTCGTCATTAATTGCGAAGTTGCTTTTTTACTCCCTGTTCTCCACGATTTTACCAAAACTGGATAAACAGCAAACATTAAACCAGAGAATAAAAAATTTAATGATTGCGATGAAATATTAGATAATGCTGAGTATATTCCAACTTCAAACGAGTTATAATAAAATTTTATGATATATCTATTAGATAAAGTCATAATCCAAATAAAAACCATCATTATACCAAATGGCCAACCATAAGAAAAATATTCAATAAAAATTCTCCAAATAAATTTTCCTTTCAGCACACAAGTAATAATTTTTAATTTCTTTATTATACTTGGAAAAATTAATATACCTAT
>JACNFI010000116.1 GCA_014384665.1 Candidatus Cloacimonadota bacterium | reverse complement strand
ATAAATTAAATTTCCATTTAACAGGAATTTGAATAGCAAATTCTAAATTTCTTCTTAACAGTAAAACAGATATAGAATTGAAAATTGTATTAATTGCATTATCGCCAGCTACAGAAAAATTCAACCAATGATATAAAGAAAATCTATCAACTTGAATAGAAACTGTACTTTTTAAATAATCCTTTATACTGTTTTTAATGATTTGTTTAAAATATTCCTTTGATTCATTTTTTATTTTTAAATAATTAGGAGTAAATATTTTATCATAATAATTTTTACTAAGTGCCCTGAGTTTTAAAAACATATCTATATTAAATTTCTTGGGTTCTCTATAAAAATTAAAAGTATACATTTCATCCCATAATCCATTTTTATAAAAATAACCCACATTACCACCCATAGAAACATCTCCAAATTCTTTGTATTGTTCTCTCATATGTAAAATTCTGCCAAGCATGTAGCCAGGCTCTTCACAATTTCCAATAACAATAGCTTTTTCAAAATAATCTTCTATATGGTTCAAAAAATTTGAAACTAATTGAATGTTTTTATTTTCAAAGTTAAACTTTTCTGCCATTTTTTTGACATTTTTCACTTCATAAAAATTACTCTTTCCATATATCATAGAAACAAAAGGCAATTTCTGATTTGTAAAAGCAGAAACAACCTGCCTGGAATCTTGTCCCATTGTAAAATCAATACAAGGTTTTTTAAAACTCTTATTTATTAATCTTGCACTTTCTTTCATGCTTTCAACCGTTTTTTCAACACAAGCTTTAAAAGTTAAATCTGTAAATCGGTGTGTCCATTCCCAATAAGTTTTTTTATCTAATCGTTTATTTTGATAACAATAAATAGTAGCTGGCGAAAGGCGTTTTACATCTTTCAACATACTCCTTTCTGATAATATATAATATCTCCACATAAATTCGTTAAAAGCATATAAATCCAATTCTGGTTTTTTTATTATTCCGGTCGCAATTAAAAACGGTGTGAACATAATAAAATTATCAGTTTCGCAAATAAAATTAGTTTTATATTTTATAAAATCATTGATAATCAAATATTTATCTTGTTTAGCATCATAAATTTTAATTACAAAATGACCATCTAATTTATTGGAAAATTTATCTTCTCCAACTTTTTGATATAAATTCAATAATTCATCAGCATTATATGTTTTAGTTGCATCGAGAGCAAAAACGGTTCCCTCATATGTAAGCCAATTTCCTTGTTGATCGATGCAAAATTTTTCTCTGCGATCTTGTCTGAATTCTATAAGGAATGAATTGTGATTTAACTTATGATAAACAATAAAATTAAAATATTCATCAAAAAGCTTTTTTGTATACTTTTTTAATTGCTCAATTTTTGAAGTGAAATTTTGTATATTCTGTTTTTTCTTATTAATAAAAAGTAAGGTTCCGCTCATTTATAACCTATTAATCTTTTTCATAGCTTTATATTTTATTTTATACATTCTTATTGCATTAAATAAGTTATCCTGCCCTTTAAATTTTTCTGCATATTTTTTGAATACTTGCTCATCTGTCAATCTATACAACATCTTTAATTGAGTTATATGCAATCTCTGATAACCAATTGTAGCAGGATCAATTTTCTGATTACTTTTTGTGTCCAATGCAAAGAATTAAGAAATGAACAATTATTTTGACACAAAATATATTCCACAGATTATTAATAAAGTTCCTATAATTTTATAAATTCCGAGAGGTTCTTTCAAGAAAAAATATGAAATAAGTATTATCAAAATATAGCCAATACTTAACATTGGATAAGCAACACTTAATTCAACTTTCGACAAAGCAATTATCCAAAAAATAGCACTAATTCCATAGAAAAATAACCCCAGAAGGATATGTGGTAGTGTAAAAATTTTAAAAAGTGTTATGAATATATTTTTATTGAATTCTACTACCCCAAATTTTGTCATTCCAAACTTCATAGAATACTGCCCAAAAACATTAAACAAAATACTTATTAAAACAATATATTTTCCGTCCATATATTCCTCTATGTGTTATTTTACAAATCGATATTTTATCAAAGTCCAAATAGCTTCTATACCATCATACCATTTTATTTTTTTACCCTCTGTGAAATTTCTTGGATAATAACTTATAGGTATTTCTTTTATTTTAATACCCATTTTGGCAATTTTAGCTGTTACTTCTGGACAAAATTCAAAGCGTTTGCATTTTAAAAAGATAGATTTTAATAATGTTGTATCAAACACTTTATAGCAAGTTGGTTCATCGGTTAATCTTTGTGAAAACAGTATATTCGTAACAAACGTTACCAATTTACCGCCTAATAAATAACGATTATAGGAATGTTTATTTTCAGGATTTAACGCCCTTGATCCGTAAATAACTTTAACTTCCTTATTCTGGATAGGCATCACTAATTTTAAATAGTCATTAGGGTCATATTCAAGGTCTGCATCTTGAATTATCACAATATCGCCGGTTATATATTTTATCGCTGTTCTAATAGTTGCACCTTTTCCCATATTTTTTGTATGGTAAATAACCTTAATATTTTGCACATTCTCATATTTTTTCATGATTTCTCTTGTTCCGTCGGTAGAACCATCGTCAACCATAATTATTTCTTTTTCAATAGGAACTTTTTGTATTTTTTCAACAATTCTTTCCAAAGTATCTTTTTCATTAAAAATTGGCATTATAATAGATAATTTCATAGAAGTGTATCCTTTTTCCTCCTTGTTTTAACGCCGGTTGTAGGGATTTGCCACAAAGACACAAAGGCACTAATATTTTTACAGTAATACTCATATTCACTCTTTGTGTCTTTGTGGCTTGGTGGCATAAAATATTTTGATTTAATTTTACCACCACTTATTGACCTTAAAGATATAACAAGCACCTTTTTTTTGATTTCCGATTATTTTTACTAACTCAAACTTGTCTTTATTATTTTGTATGATTTTATATGCAGTGTGAACTGAATTTGAGAATGTATCTATAACCAAATATGAAACATTATATTTTTCAAAGTATTTCATTCTTTCTTCCTCATATTCTTTGTTATACTTGCTCCAATAGCTGGCAAAACGATAAGCTTTTCTTTCAGAAAACAAATAAAAAGTATTACATTTTCTACAAGCAACAACTACATCTTCAGGTGTATTATCCTTTATCCATTTTCCGGCGTTAAAATAATTTTCCATTGATTTAGAATAAAGTTGTCCTGTATGTGCCTGCTGGATTTTGAACGCAGTTCCAGAAAAATTAGAAAATACCAATAAAAGAAGCAAAACTAAAGAGACAATATTTGTGTATTCTTTTGCTTTTTTCCAAAAACTGAATATAAAATTAATCCCTAAATAGAAATAGAGAATAAAAAACGGAACAAAGACACATAAATATCTAGCCATTGGAAGGAGATTTGAATCAGGAGTTCCAATACAAAGTGAGGCTAAAGCTATAATGAAAAATAGGTCAAGTTGACTTCTTTTTTTAATTAAATTACTGACATATCCAATGAAAACTAAACTCAAAATTATGAGTTCTTTTACACCAAAGGGATTTATTTTCCAACGAACACTTGCATCTGCGAATAAGACCTGTGGAATTAAATTCAAGGAAGTAAGTAAATTCTTTATTCCTTTCCCAACTAAAATTGTGATACCCTTCGCTCCTAATCCATTAGCTCCAGTAATTGCTGATAATTGCGAAGTTCCGCCTACAAGTTTATTTCGTAATTGCCAACCTCCAAATAAAATAAAAACGACTACACCTAAAAAAAATGCTTTTTTCCAATCTTTTTTCAATACAAAATATAAAACAGATGAGATAGAAAAACCAATGCCCATTGTTCTTGAAAAGTAGGTCATTAAAATTGATAATGCACATAATATCCCCATAATATAGTTGATTTTTTCGGACTTTTCATATTTAAGTAGTAGCCAAAATGACAATAAACTAAAAAATATAAATGGAATTTCTGTCATTATCATTGATGAAAAAGTTGAGATATAAGGTTGTGTGCCTAAAATTAAAGTTAGAATAATTGCAATTTCTTTTGCAATAAAATTTTCTAATAGTATAAAAAACAGTATAAGAGAACCTATAGTTAATAAAAAAGGCACAAACTTAAAGAGCGGGATATTAACCCCAAAAATTTTTACTAATGGAGCAAGCATTATTGAAACACCTGGCTGATCTGTTGTTTTATAATGCTCATTAGGGTGCTCTATATCTTTATATTCTCCAGTTTTTGCCAATGAGATTGCTCCGCAAATATATCTAGCATTATCTCCACCTCTGTCTAATGCTGGATTAAATGCCAAAACTTGAACCAAAATTACTAAAATAAAACCTGAAATTATTAAGATTCTGTCAAATTTCTTGTTTTTCCTTTTATTTAAAAAATTGTATCCAAAATATACAAATATTCCGATTAATAAAATATAGATTATTATTTGGAGAGATATTATCCATGTAGCATTTAATTTTATATAATTATTTGTAATATCCGACATATTTGTAAAGTTTTTAAAGAATAGATATGTCGCAATAATAATACAAGAAAAATATAATACATTTTTTAAATCAAAATCAGATTTTTTTACATTTTCTTTGCGCTTAATTTTTTTTCTTTTTGATTTTTTACTCAAGACTATCTCCTTGAAAAATTTTATATCTGTTTCTAATTTAAAGCCTTCTCAATCTCTTCAAAGCACGATATTTTATTCTATACATTTTTATCATATTTATTAAATTATCCTGCCTTCTAAATTTTACAGCATATTTTTTAAATATCTCTTCATTTGTCAATTTATACAACATCTCTAACTGAGTAATATGCAGTCTTTGATATCCAATTGTAGCCGGATCGATTTCTGGATACCAATCTGACTTACATAAGTTATATCTCGACCAATAGCCAAGGTCATATTCAGGTAAGATCTTTTTAAGAGTTGCAATTCCATCATCGAATATTTTCTTTGCTAATTTATTCTCAGGAAAAACTCGAATAAAATCATAAACACCACACAAAGAGAAAATCATCCCGTTTAAAACCAAAGTGGGCACCTCCGCTGTATATTCTTCATAGAAAGG
>JACNFI010000115.1 GCA_014384665.1 Candidatus Cloacimonadota bacterium | reverse complement strand
ACCATTTTCGAGTATTTCGTGTCCCCAATTTAATTGGGGATCGCGGGTTTTTATAGTGAACTCATTTATTACAATTATTTTATTCTTACTTTTTACAGGTATTCTATCAGCACAAATTGCTTCCTTCAATGAAATTATTGTCTGTTTTCCTCAAAAAGCAGAGGTCAGAGGTGCCTTAACCGGCATACCCGTTTTTGATAATGCTATTGCAAATTATATTGTTAAAGAGATTAATCCAATTATTGAAAAGAACGATTTCTTTATCTATCACATAAGTTGTGAAAAACAAATAAATTTTGAAGAACTTGAAACCTTAGCAAATATTAAAAATGAAATAGTCTATATTCAACCTAATTATCTCAATTCAATGTTATCAATAACTCCCAATGATCCAGAATATTATAAACAATGGGGATTAGAAGCAATAAAAGCAAATCAAGCTTGGGAAGTTGAAAAAGGAAATGAACAGATCATAATAGGATTTATTGACTCTGGAATTGATTATAATCATCCTGATTTGGCAGATAACATCTGGCTTTATCCTGATATTAATAATAACATCTGGATAAACAATGGTGAAACTGGTTTGGATGTTTACGGTAATGACAAAAGAACAAATGATATTGATGACGATGGAAATGGTTTTATTGATGATTGGATGGGCTGGGATTTTACTGATACTGAAATGATTGATGCTCTTGGAGACTTTCGGGAAAGAGACAATGACCCTATGGACGACTATGGTCATGGAACACATTGTGCTGGCATTATTGGAGCTCAAACAAATAATAATTTAGGAGTAGCAGGTGGAGCTTGGTTTTGTAAATTAATGAACCTTCGGGCTGGTTTTCGTACACCAGAAGGAGGTTTTCTTGAGGACGATGATGTCTCATCTGCAATCATCTATGCAGTTGATAATGGAGCACAAATCATAAGTATCAGCTGGGGAGATACACAGATGGCGCCAGTAATAAGAGATGTCTGCCAATATGCCTATGAAATGAAGGTTACAATCATAGTTTCTGCTGGAAATGAGCATGGTGTAGGCCTATTATATCCCGCTGCATTTAATAATACAATATCTGTAAGTGCAGTAGGCGAGCAACTTTCTCTTTGTTCATTCTCAAGCTATGGAGAAGGAATTGACCTTTGTGCACCCGGACTTAATATCATTAGTACATTTCTAAATAATGAGTATATAGAACAAAGCGGAACTTCTATGTCAGCACCATTTGTTGTGGGTGCTGTATCTCTAATTTTATCCCAGAATCCATTGCTTACAAATGATGAAATTTATGATTTACTAACCATCTCCTGTGATGACCTTGGTGAACCGGGTTATGATAATAAATATGGTTATGGAATAATAAATTATGATAAATTCTTGCAAAATGCCACAGAGAATACTCAACCAGAAACAAAAATTATCTTTCCTGAATATAGTAATGGATTTTATCAAGATTTTCCAATTATTGGAACTACCTACTGCCCCAACTTCTTCCGCTATTCTCTTTCATTTACTGATAAGAAAGAACCTGTAGAAAATGACTGGTTAGACATTATAACTCATAATTCTGAACCAATTTATTATTATGATATTGTTCTTGATGATACATTAGCCATTTTTAATACTAACGGTATAATGGATTCCACCTATTATCTTCGCTTATCAGTAGAAGATATTCACGGAAATTATTTTATTGATATTATAAAAATATTTATAGACAAATCTCCTCCTGAATTCATTGATAATACAACCGCAGGAACTATCCGTTACAACTTTGATAAGAAAAATTACTATATATTAACATCTACTGATGAACCAGTAAAATATAAAGCTACTTGCTTTTCTTCACTTATAGATAGCTTTCCAATAATTAATAATAAATTTAATAAATTTGCTTCTCTAAAACTTCCCGATAATTTACCTGATGACCATCTCTCATACTTTATTAAAATAACCAACACCTCTGGATTAGCAGATACATCTGAGATTTTCTCCGATGCGATACATATTGATAACTCAACAATTTCAACAAGAGGATTTGAGAATTATCTGGACTACCCACGAGCAGGATTTCTATGCTCTAATAAGTATGACATAAATCATAATGGCAAACAAGAGTTGGTATTTATGGAATTCCCTGACGAAGGGACATACGGACCAGTCAAATTCTGTGAGAAAGATGAGAATAGTTTGATTGTTAAATATACTTTACCCGTTGAGTTCCAACCCTGGAGTATAGGCGACACCAATGGAGATGAAAAATATGAGATTGTGGGTAACATTGGAAATTCATTATTAGTTTATGAAACATCTAATATAGATACTTTTCCAGATATACTCATCTTTGAGGGAAATATTGGAGGATTATATGGTTGTACATTTCACGACTTGAATAATGACAATAAAGATGAATTATTAGTAAATACAGTCCTTGATTCACAGAGAACAGCTTATAAAATCTATACAAGAACTGACAATGATTTTGTTTACAGTAATCATTGGTTATTAAACAACACTCCCACATATTCAAAAAATGAATTGACTCAACATATTCAGTTTGGTGACTTAAATAATAATGGTAAGGAAGATATTTTATTATCTGATATTGATGGAGATATACTTATATTTGAAATACAAGATGATGATTTTGACATTGAACTTATAGATACCTTATCCATTCCAATTTTAAATGTGTTCTACTTGGGAATCGGGGATTTGGATGGAGATGGCTTAAATGAGTTTATTGTGGGTGGTTATAATGATGATGTAATGAATCCAAATAATCAATTTTGGCTTTATTGTGTTTTTAAATATATTGATGACCAGTTTGTAATGATAGATTTTACAGAGATTTCTGGAGTAAGTTCCAAAAATGGGGTTTGTGTTGCTGATTTAGATAGTGAAGAATTTAATGGTGATGAAGCAATAATTACTGCTGCTCCAGACATATACATATACAAACTATACAGTTTACAAAATGATGAATTTGAATTCAAACCTATCTGGGTTGGCGAATCATTCCGTTCATACTATCCTGTTGCTACTGACTTGGATACTCTTGGCAATATTGAAGTTGCTTTCAATCAATATGATGACCAAGATTCACTTCGATTGGTTACTTATCATTATCCAAATCCAGAGGATAGACTTGATGATCCTCCACAAGATTTCAAACTTCATCCAATAAATAAGGAGTCGATTAAACTAAGATGGCGAACTGATCAAGAGATAGATTTTTATAAAATCTCTCGTGAATTATCTGGAAGTGAGGAAACATTTATAGTAGATTCTATATCTACTACAACTATAACCTATATTGATACTTTTAATATTCTTGCTGATAGTTTCTATTATTATCAAGTAAAATCCAGAAAGGGAGGAAAGGAAAGTTATCCAACACTAAAAAAATTAGCTGTTCCAACCAACCCACCAATCTTAGATTCTATAAAAATGATTTCTCTCAATTCTATTCAACTTAATTTTGATAAAACTTTGAATCAATCATGTGTAAATTTAGTAAATTATAAGGTAATGAATATTGGTTATCCTGAATCTGCTGTCTTAATGTTTAGTGACACAAGTATATTATTAACTTTTGATATTCTATTTGATGAAGACAACGTTCCATACGAGATATATATAAAAAATATTGAGGGCTTTTATCATGCTCAGATGTCAGATACAATAGCTTCATTTGAATTTAAGGAAGATTTAGTTAGACCATATATCACCAGCTGTACATCATCATTAAATAATAAAGAGATACAAATTTTATTTAGTAAAACCATAGAACAATCTTCAGCCATTTGCAAGGATAATTATCGTCTGATATTTCCCGAAGAAGCAGGGAAATACGAAATATATAACATTACTCATAACGATAATAAGGTAGATATTACATTTTCTAAATCACTTAAACCCACTGGGGAGTCTTATTATATTAAAGTTACAAATATTAAGGACCTTGCGGGAAATACGATACTACCAGGAAAAAACCTGATAAAAATTTCAATTCCTATATTAGATTTAGAATCAGTAAAGGTGTTTCCTAATCCTGTTGTTACTAATAATCCTAATCACGATAAAATAAAATTTCAGAACCTGCCCACTTCTGGAACTGTTGAGATATTTATCTACAATTTTGCTGGAGAGCCTGTGAAGAAAATTACTGCACCTAATCTTTCAGAGAATTACAATTGGACAGAATGGAATCTTAAAAATTCCGCAGAAAAAGAAGTTGCATCAGGAATGTACTTGTATTTGATGAAATATTCTAACAAATTTAAAAAAGGTAAAATTGCTGTCATCAGATAAAAGGGTAATTAATTATGATAACATACGACTGGATACAAAGAATAAAGAAAGATTGCAAGGACTTTTTAGAAAATAAAATACCAAATAAAGATTATGACTTTGAAATTATTTATAATGCCTATCCAGAACGTGTTCAGGGTGAAGTTCCTTGGGAGGTAATCAGCCTGGTTGCAAAAGAGTTGGGAAAAGTAATTTCTCGAAACCCCGAGCCTTATATAGATTTCCTTAAATTTATCCAGGAAAATAAAGACGATATTGGTAAAAAAATATTCAACTCAATTATGAAAAAAGTCGCACTTCGTTATCCTGATAAATATTATACAATGTTAAAAGATGTAATTCATAATACTCACGAAGAAAGTAACCTAAAGAAACTATTTGATAATATCATTCTACCACTGTTGAAAAAATATCCTGAAAAGTATCTTGATAAACTAATTGAATGGGTCAGATTATATAATTCGGATAAAATAACAAAAAATATATTCGGAACATTAAGTAACTACATAAAAAAAACAGATAAGAAAAATGCAACTGAAGTTTTTAAAAAATGCGAATCGTTTTGGAATTCAGATAATCAATCAATCCGTACAGGAAATGCTCTTATTCTAAAAACAATTTTCAAAGTTAACAGAAAATTATATCAAGAAATATATTGCAATTATCAATCTACATACAATCCAAACTTTATAGATATTCTTTCTTCTGCTGTATGTGAGGAGTCCGAAATAATTAGACAACTTATCAACAAATGGAATAAAAGTGGAAATATTAGAATTAAAAAGGCAGCGACTATAGCCAGGAAAAATATTAG
>JACNFI010000114.1 GCA_014384665.1 Candidatus Cloacimonadota bacterium | reverse complement strand
CCTTCAATCTTCCGTGTAGAATTGCAATGGTTGCAGGCACCGATCCGTTCTCTCTGACAATACATTCTAGCTCTTTTGCAGTTTTAATATTTTCCGGATAGGGCATACCATGGGAGATGATCGTCGATTCCAACGCCACAACGGGTTTGCACAGTTGCAAAGCTTCCTGGATTTCGGGATGGATATCTAAGTATTGATTTATCATGATTTTGGCTTTCAATTATTTCTCATTTTAGTAAAATGGTAGCTTACAAGAAATCGTGTCAAAAATAATAAAAAAATTTCCTATGTTTAACATAATATACTTGACGATAATAATTTTATTGTGGAATTTTTATTAAAAGATCGATTTCTAATTAATGAAGTAGATTATCTAACATCTGATTTAATAAATAATTAAATCAACGAATTAATCAATTTGATTTTGCAATATTAAATGTTTCTATATAGTTTATAATAAGGGTAATTAGTTGTAAGAAAAGGAGAAGAATGCAAAAAATTAAAATTGCATGTATAGGAAATTATATTCCTCGTCAATGTGGTATTGCTACATTCACAAGAGATTTTATAGATTCAATAACTAACAAAAAAAAGGATAAAAATATTCATGTTGATGCATTTGTTGTTGCAATTAATGACCATGATCAAACCTATGATTATCCTGAAATAGTGGAATATACAATCAGGCAGGATTACCAGATAGATTATATAAAAGCAGCTCATTTTATCAATTACAGTGATGCGGATATATGTATTTTACAACATGAATTTGGTATTTTTGGCGGTGAAAACGGAATTTATATACTTTCATTAATTCATAGACTCAAAATTCCCCTGATCGTTACTTTTCATACAGTATTGAAAAATCCATCTTACACACAAAAAGAAATTGTTCGCGGAATTAGTAAAAAAACAGAAAAAATAGTTGTTATGAGTAAGCTGGCAATTGATTTTTTAACCAAGATCTATAATGTTCCTCGAGAAAAATTAGCAATTATCGAGCATGGTGTTCCTGATTTGAATTTTATTAGAAGTGAACAGTATAAAAAGAAGTTTCATTTAGAAGATAAAAAATCCCTGTTTACATTTGGCTTATTAAGTAAAAATAAAGGTATTGAAACTGTTATCCAGGCTTTACCAAAGGTTGTAGAGAAACATCCGGAGGTTATTTACATAATATTGGGGAAAACACATCCAAATGTTTTAAGGGAATCAGGTGAGGAATATAGAAATTATCTACAATTATTGGTGGAAAAGAATAATCTTAGAAAATATGTGTATTTTAATAACCATTTTGTTAGTAATAAAGAATTATTTAGCTATTTATCAGCTATTGATATTTATATAACACCGTATCTGAATGAAGGTCAAATTACCAGCGGTACATTATCTTATGCAGTGGGAGCAGGTGCAGCAGTGATTTCAACTCCATATTGGCATGCACAGGAACTTTTGGCAGATGGTCGGGGAAAACTTTTTAATTTTGGAAGCTCAGATGAACTGGCTGATATCCTGAATGAATTATTAGATAAACCATCTGAGTTACTTGAGTTAAGGAAAAAAGCATATTGCTATGGTCAAAAAAACATCTGGTCTGAAATTGGAACTAAATATCTCAAACTCATATCAACAGCAATAAGATCATATACAAAGATTATAATACAAAAGGAAGCAATAATAGACCCTTTGGTTTTACCCCCTTATTGTTTAATCCATATAGAAAGATTAACTGATAATACAGGGATTTTTCAACATGCTAACTACATTGTTCCAAATTTAAAAGATGGTTATTGTCTTGATGATAATGCGAGAGCCCTTTTAATGGTTTCAATGGCCTATAGAGAGAAAAGGGACCCGGTGGCTTTAAAATTATTACAAGTCTATTTAGGATTTATACATTATATGCAAAATGAGAATGGTACTTTTAGAAATTTTCTGAGTTTTAATAGAGATTTCCTTGATGAAATTGGCTCGGAAGATTCATTTGGTAGGACAATCTGGGCACTTGGTTACCTAATTCGTTTTGCTCATAATGAGGCGTATTTTCTAATAGCAAAAGAGATGTTTGATTTGGCTTCTCCAAATTTTGAAAAATTACAATCAATTAGAGGTATTGCAAATACATTAGGGGGTCTTTATCATTATCTTAAACGTTTTCCTGATGATGAGGGGTTGCAACAGGTTCTCAAAAAGATTACAAATATGATTATTAATAGTTATTTGAATAATAAGGATAAAAAATGGCATTGGTTTGAACCGATCCTGGCTTATGATAATGGGATCATTCCTTTGTCACTTTTCTATGCATATAAAATCACAGGTGACAAAAAAACATTGGGAATTGCCCAAGAATCAATGAAATTTTTAGAAAAAGTTGTTATAAAAAACGGATACCTCTCACTTGTAGGTGCTGATAATTGGTTCAAAAAAGGAGAAGAACGTTCTCAATATCCACAACAGCCCATTGATGCTATTGGAATGGTCTTAATGTTTTACCAAGCGTACAATGTTACAAAAGACAAAAATTATCTAAAGAAAATGTTTAGATCTTATATGTGGTTTTTAGGAGATAATGACCTGAGAATTTCATTATATGATTTTGCAACTTGCGGATGTTGCGATGGGCTGGAAAGTTGCGGCGTGAATAGAAATCAGGGAGCAGAAAGTAATATTGCTTATAAAATAGCCCTCTTGACAGTTCTTTCTGCTCATGAACATGAGATAAGGGGACATTAATTATGTCAGTTATCTACTGATATGAAAATAATCCAATTTTAACAAAAGATGATGTTCCATATCCGGTTGCTACGGTTCATAATGCAGGAGTAATAAAATATAAAGGTAAGTATATAATGATATTTCGTTCCCATTTATATAATGGTCGGAGTATTTTAGGTTTGGCTGAAAATAATTTCAGTCAGGAAAAAATGGTAAATGATCACCTGAAAGTATATGAAGATATTTTAAAATAATTTCAGAACTGTTCATACATAACATATGGTTATCTTAATGATATTCTAATATTTTCTTTATTTTGGATACAAGTAATTCAAATTCTATAGGTTTTTTAATAAATTCGACAGCACCAAGTTCCAAACCTTTATTTTCATATTCTTCAGTTGGATAACCGGTTATAAATACAACGGGAATGCTTATATTTTTTTTATTCATAAACTCCAGTAGTTGAAATCCATCAAAATTGGGCATCTTAATATCAGATATTATCAAATCGAATTTCTTTTTTGCGATTTGCATAAGGGCTTCAACACCTTCTGATGCTTCGTCAACCTGATAACCATCTTCTTCCAATAGTTTCATCGTTATTTTCCTAAAATCATCATCATCATCAACTATTAATATAGAAGCCTTTTTTTTCTTTGACTTCATACGATTTATATCAGATTGAGAGAATAAGTTACTAAATAATTCATCCAAAGATATACTTGCAAAAGTAGAGGCATAATCTGACATTGCATAAGGGATAATAAGTTCATTATTATGAATTATTGATCCGCACGAATATACAACATTTGGCACATAACCTTCTCTTTCTTCATCATTAGGTGCTAATAACGGCTCATGTAGACGCGCAATTACCTTAGATGGATCATCTAGGTCTAGAAGTGTTGCACCAAGACAATATTTTCTCATCGAACCAACTCCATGTGTTATTAACAACCAGCCCTTTTCGGTTTCAATAGGTGAACCACAGTTACCAATTTGCACGAATTCCCAAGGATATTTTGGCTCTTGCATTTTTTGAGCATCTTGCCAGATGTTAATATTATCAGAAAACATAATATAATTATTCACACCATCAAATCGTGAAATCATTGCATATTTACCATTAATTTTTTTTGGAAAAAGTGCCATATCTTTATTTTGTGCTTTTTCTCCATTAATAGGCATAATATTGAAATGATAAAAATCCTTTGTTTGTAATAATTTTGGCAGAATCGCATAACCGTTATAAGCAGTGTAAGTTGCATAATAAGTTATGTTTCCGTCATCATCAACAAATCTAACAAATCTTGCATCCTCAATACCATTTCTTTCGGTATAAGAAGTGGGAAAGATGACCCGTTCTGAAATAGCAGTATCAAGAGAAAATGATATTTCATAATGAGCATCAGCCAACCAATTAATTGCCTCAACCACTTTTTTTCTTGTATAACTTAACTTTGTATCTTTCATGGCTACAGCAATACTTGCTTGTAATTCACCATAAATAAATTTATCTCCCAGTTTATCCATAACTAAGCCAATAACATCTTTGTGAATATTCATTTCATCAAGTTTTTTTAGAAATAAATTTTTTTCATAAACATGGCGCTTCACAACTTCCGGTACATCCACATATCTACCTGGAGCTTTAAATTTTAAGTTATTGTTTTTATCAATTATACCGCTCCTAAATGCAATTGATGAGATATGTCCTTCCCCTGTAGCACGAAAACTTACTATTACTCTTTTCTGCCCTTCTTCTAAATTAGTTTGATCAGGATCTTCAACTATTGCTGGATTAAAGAAGGCTGTCGATTCAATAGAATATTCCATAGTGAAGTATGAACCAATAAGCAATTTTTTTTCTAAAGATAAAGATTCAGTATCAATATTTAGTTCATTCAATACATGTTCTACATTATTGAAATTTTTTTTAAATATTTTTGTAATATTACGATGTCGCTGTGAAAAATTCATCAAAACTTGATTAATTGTAATATGAACATCCTTATCAGATAGATTTATGACTTTTGTAATAATGGGTCTTGCTCTACCAGAACCACCAGGCATAAAGAAGCGTGCAATTACTCTTTTTGAATCAGGATAAAATTTTATTGATTTTCTTTTTGTAGTTATCATAATATCTTTCTATGTTTTCCACAATCCATATTTTAGATATAATTTCAATTATAATCGGAATATTTTATCATTATATTTTATTAAATCCACTTAGAAATTTAACTAAAGATTAGTCAATATCTTTATAATTTAGATGTCAAATTGTATTGATTTCCAATCTATTTTAAATATCAAATCAGCCATGACACATCATATGAAATCCCCCAATCGTTTTACTTGACACACAATCCAAACCTGCAGATAAAAAATTCCACTTTCGGAGGATATAATATGA
>JACNFI010000113.1 GCA_014384665.1 Candidatus Cloacimonadota bacterium | reverse complement strand
AGATTCTTTCTTCTTTATTCAATTTCATTAATTTTTAGTGTTGTTTCGCCTGTCTGGGCGTAGCGGAGCGGAGACTGAAATGCAATGAAGGCGGATCTCTCCTCTTTCCTCACTTTTCTCTCTTCGCTCTTCTCTCCCCTGTCACGCCGTAACACAGCGAAGGCGGATCTCTCTTCCCTCATCTCTCCACGCTTCACGCTCTACTTCTTTAACTTTCGATACAGTGTTGTTCTCTCTATGCCAATCTTTTCAGCAGTTCTATTCATATTCCCATCATTCATGGCGAGGTGATATTGAAGATATTTTTTTTCAAATGCATCCAGACCATCAGATAATTTCTTTTGCTGAAGCAGTTTAAAAAGGGAATTGTCATCTTTATAGAATTTCCCGGAAATCTTATTATTGATCTCTTCAACAATAACATCATTATCAATAATATTATAACGTATAAGGAGATTTTCGCAAAAGCTGGATAGCTCCCTCACATTTCCTGGCCAAGAGTATTGAAAGAGCTTATCTTTTATTTTGTACAGATCAAAATCGAGAAATGCCCCAAACTCTTTACTGTGCTTAGTGAAGAAATAATCCAGCAGCAGAATAATATCGTTTTCTCTTTCATATAACGGAGGAACAAAGATGACATTTCTTGCGATCCTATAATAAAGGTCCTTGCGCATTTCCTTCTCTTTTACCAATCGTTTAAGATCTTTATTCGATGCGAACATCAATTTTATATCAACTTTTTTAGAAGTTCCACCAATTACCCTGATTTCCTTATTTTCAATAGCTCTTAATATCTTTGCCTGGATCGGAAGTGTGATACTCGCGATCTCATCCAGGAACAAGTAACCCCCATCTGCTTGTTCAAAATATCCTTTTTTATCATAAAGGGCATCGGTGAATGAGCCCTTCTTGTGTCCGAATAATTCGGAATCCACAAGACTCTCGGGCAAGCCTCCAGCATTCATCTTAACAAAGGGCTTGCCTGCGCGTTTGGAATGCCAGTAAAGATGATTGCCCACAACTTCCTTCCCTGTACCGGTATCTCCCAAAATGAGCACATCTACCTCCACTTGGGCATAGCGCAGAATTTCCTTCTTTAATTCTTTGATCTTGCGCGACTCACCAATAAATGGATATTGCTCAAGAAAGGAGCGAGTAAGATTTCGTTTCTCCTGTAATAGTTCTTTTGCTATCTCTTCCTGTTCTCTTAATTGATTTGCTGCTCGAACATCCGATAAAAACTTATCAACATTGAAGTCACCGGTCTTTTCAATGAATGTATGAGCTCCGAGTTTCATTGCGTGGGCTATTTCACTTCGTGTTGCCTCCCCTGATAGCACAATGACCTTTGCGTCACATTTATTTCTCTTCACCAGTTCTTCAAAAACCTGCAACCCGTTCAATTTGCTGTTGTTCAGTTTTATATCCAATAATATTACAGATGGTTGAAACTCTGGATATTTATTGAGGAAAGCTGTACTATTTTGTACATGAGCAACTTCGAAATCAGCTTCTTTTAAGAGCTTCGAGTAATAGGTTGCTAATTTTTCATTATCTTCAAGGATCAATATCTTTCTACTCATCGGTACTTCCTTATACCTCGTATGGTAAATATATTTCCACTATAAAGATTTGATTTTCCAACATTATTTGAAATTTCCCGTCATGCTTCTCTATTATAGAACGAGCAATTGGAATTCCCAATCCGGAACCGGAACTTTTCGTGGTGAATCCTAATTTCATGATTTCATCAAATTTGGAACTATCGAAACTTGTTGGATTTTTTATTATAATACTAACCACGTGATCAACCTGCCTTACAGATATTACGATTCTATGCCCCTTCTCAATCTCAACCGCATCAAGAGCATTAGAGATAATATTTTTCAATGCAATTTTCAGCAATTTTTCATCCGCTTGAAGAATAAATTCCTTTCCAATATTAACTTCTACAGAATCTATGTTCGGATGATTATACAGATCAATCAAAATCTCGTCTAACAGAGAATTAATGCTTACTTTCTCTTTATACAATTCGTTGATCTGAGAAAAGTTTGAAAGCGTTTGTGCAACCTGTGAAATATCCTTAATAGTCTCCAGAATTGAGCAGACTTTTTCAGACTTCTTCTTTTTCAAACCATTGTAGTATTCATCAACCTGCAATTTTATCATTAATAACTGATTCTTCAGATCGTGAGAAATTCTCTGTATAATAGAAAGCTCTTTCTCCGTATGAATTTTATAAACTTTTGTTTTCACGAATAATGCTGAGTGGGTATAAAATTCCTGCACTTGGTCAGATAGATCGTGGAGATATTTATATGGTATTTGACGATTCCATGAAATCCTCTTTGGCAATTTGAAGAACCTGCTGAAGGCACCGGTTAATTTCCAAATATATAAAATACCGAAAAAGCTATGGATAACAAAATAGTTATCCTTAATTGGTAAAACGGGTAGTGATAAAGATTGTTTTAAAAATAAAAATAGAAGAAATGATATTAATTCAAAAACTAGAATGTTTATCATGAGAGGATTTAGTGTTCTGTTTCTGAAAAACTCAACTTTTGTGAAATAATAATCATTACCTCTATTCTCCAAGAAATAGATACAATTTTTAAAACTTTGGAACGTAGATTCCATAAAATTCGTATCAAAGTTTGTATATTCTTTCAACTTATTATCTATAACAATATTTTTATCAGATAATAAGAGATTATATTTCTGTTTATCAATATCAATCATTGAGGGCATAATTGTCATTATTTTACTTCGATTTATATCAATCGTGTTGCATGCTTTTTGTTCGAAATCAGATCCCAAAGTAAACGAACATAATTTATTTAGAGGATTATCAAAAACTACTATGTTTTTACCTTTTTTATTAAATCCTAAAAGGTTTGTATAACTCACATTTAATGTGTCAGTTGAATTACTCAAATAATCATACAAAAACAATTTCTTGACCTCAAAATCCGATCTTGCCATTAATCCCATTAATATCTGTTTTGAGTTTTCGATCGGGGTAAATCGAAACTCGTAATAGCCGCGAGGAGATTCAAGTATTGCTGGTCGCCCATTAACTAATTTTGTCGTGCCATCAACTGAATTTAGTATACAAAAGTAACTTCTATCCCGATGAAATGAGTTTGTTGAATAGAAATCAATGGGGACTTCATTACAAGCAGAATAAGTACTGAATAAAAACTCAAAATCCCCATCAGCATCAATATCCAATTTGGTAAGATTTTTTATATTATATATATCGTCCCTTTGCCAGATGATTGTATCATTACGGACATCATAACATATGAATTTATCATTAATAAAACGATTAAAACGTGCCAGTATTAATAGATCTTCGCTTCCATCTTTATTTGCATCAACACTGTTCAATAAGTAGATATTGCTTACAGGAGTACTATTTATTGTCATGTTATTAAAATATTTTGAACGATAGAACCCATTTCTTCTGAAGAAATTAATGATCTCAAAAACATCATATACCGTGAAAGATTTCTTAGAACGAATATGGGAATTAATATGATCCCGAACCCTAATATAAGCTGAATTTTCATTTAGTAATTCTAAATTTACTGCATAGGTCAATGAATCGATCATTGCCTTGGAGAATATTAAACAGCAGTCATTATTATTTTCTTGGATTACAATGGGCTCTATTAGCTGGGAGTTGATTTTTGGTTTTGAAAAACAAACCCCTTTCTTGTAAATAACAGTATCAAGCAATGAAGTAAAAATGTCTAGTTTCATTACGTCATGAGCTTTTATATCTTTTGTTTCAAAATCAACTTCCCAAACTACCATTTCATCAAGATCGTATAAGGATGAAAAATATGCTTTTCCTTGTGCCCATAAACCAGTTGATATTGGAGAGCCTATATTTCTTAGTATTCCTCCTGGTATTTCTTTCACGGAGAAAATTTCACCGTTAAAATTATGGAACTCAGCATAAAAGCCATTGGTAGATCTAACAGCTCTAAAGTATTCATCTGGATTTTCTCGATTAACAATAGCAACTGCAGCTGGCATAATTCTTGTAAATTTGCTATGATATAATTCCCCATCTTCATACATCTTTATTGGATTAAATGTATAGTACAAAAAGGTAAGTAAGATAATGAATATAATACCATTTTGAACGTTTAAAATTTTCCTAAATTTATAATTTCTTAAACTCATTATTATTTTTATACTACAAATTTCATGCGAGAAATAAACAAAATAAGAATAAATTTAGTTATATTTATTCTATCCCTAACCATGGCGGGAACATTCTGAATAATTATAGTATAGTACGTAAAGTTTTTTTAAAAAAATATTATTTTTATGAGATGATTATGATTTCACGCAAATGTGTTGCACGCATGCAACATGCTGTTGCAAAACGGACACTCATTGCAATAATCCCGGAAAGCACTGGTAATAAACTGTTTAATAAAACTATTCATTACAATTGCGTAATATTACTGGTCGAAATCGGACAAAATTACTGTTTTATAAAACGCCTTAAAAGATTGAAATGTCGAATTTAAGGGAGGTTGATGGTTTGGCATGGAATTTGTATTTATAGTATATAAATAAAATAAGAGGAGAAACAATAATGAAAAAAAAAGTAATTAATGGTATTATAATTTTGGTTGCAATATCAATCATTAGTATTGCTTTTATTAATTGTTCTAAATTTACAGATGACAGTAAAAGGTTCGTGATAATACGTGATGGTCTTTATGGATATATCAATTCTATTGGGGATACTATTATCGAACCTCAATTTGATTATGCCATGAAATTCAGCGAAGAATTTGCTCCAGTAGTTTTAAAGGATAAATTTGGATTCATTAACAAAACCGGCCAGTTGATTCTTACTCCTCAATATGATCGGGTTGGATATTTTTCTGAAGGTTTGGCTACTTTTATATTAGAAGATGATTATGGTTTTGTTGATAAAACAGGTCATGTGAAAATCTTAGCTAGACTTCAGGACGCCCTAGAATTCTCAGAAGGTTTGGCATTAGTCGCAGTAAGTGATAAATATGGATATATTGATAAGAAAGGAGCATTTATCATAAACCCAAGATTTGAAGATAAATGGGGGTACAATCCGCATTCTTTTTCTGAGGGCTTAGCATTAGTCGGATTGGAAGGAAAATATGGATAT
>JACNFI010000112.1 GCA_014384665.1 Candidatus Cloacimonadota bacterium | reverse complement strand
ATTTCACGGGTTAAAAATGGCTGGGCTACGGATTTTTTTCTGCCAATTTCAGTAGTCCAGTGCTTTAGCGCTGGGGATAGATAAATAAAGCCACCTCCTAGGGGCTTTAGCCCCTGTATTTTGCAGCAAATTCTCCTTAAGTTGACGCCTATGCGATATATCGGGAGAACTCGTTTCAACACTCCTTTATAAAAAATTCTATATGAGAGATTCTTATTAGTTACCTATACATTTTGAAAGAGAATCAATTTTATAGACTTATATAATTTCCATAAAATTATTTATACTAAAATTAAAGTATTGAAATTATTTGTAAAGTAGTTTCTTAAGATTATGCCTTATTTTACTAATTGTTAAGAAGTTGGAATAAATAGATTTTGTTGTTATCTATTATTCCTATTGTTTTATTATATGATATAATTAGTTGTGGTATAATTAAAGGAAAGTTATCAGTAAGAGAAGCCAGAGAATGTTTAAAATTTTGATACTTTTTACAGCAGAAGATATTTGCTTTATCATCAATATAATACATAAAACATTTTGTTGTAGATATATCAATTATTTTATTATTACTTTTATATTGTGTTACAACTCCACCAAAATTATCAAAGGCAATAATAGAGTTGCTTCCTTTATCTAATACAAAATTAATATCATTTGAAACTGCAATCTCTGATGGATTTATGAAGTCAAATTTTCCAAAATTATAACACAAATTTTTTGTATTATCAAAACAATATATCTCATTTGAAGAAGAATCATAGAGAATTATATCACCATTATCCTTAACTGCTATAAGCTCTGGTTCATAAACTTCTGAGTATGAGGAACAATTTACAAATTGACCAAATTCATCATATTGTACAACTTTGTTGCTAACATTATCCAGAACAAAAAGGTTACCAAAACTATCTGTTGAAATGTCAGCAATTGTAACAAATTGACTTTTATCAAATCCAAACTCTCCAATTTTTTGTTGTATTCTTCCTTTATTATCAACACGAAATATACAATCATATTTATCATCTAATATGAGAAAAGTATTTGAGTACTCACAATAGCAAATTTTTTGTGGTATAAATGATAATTTAATAGTATTGATATGTTGAAGAGAAGTAGGAATAGGGGATGTATCAGATATGGTCAAGTGTGAACAAGAGATACATACAATTAATGCAAAAAAATTTATCAGAATTAAAATAATAGAAGCTAATGACAAAATGGATAAATTTTTTTTTATTTCAATCATTTGGTCTGATATCTTTTAATTTTCCCTGAATTTTTACTACATTTTGCCAGATATTTTCTTCTAAGGAATATGTAATATCAACGAAAGTTCCTTTTTTTAAGAATGGAGATAATTCTCCCATATTGAAACCAATTAATTCTAATGTCTTATTATCTTGTATAGTTCTGATTTTTAGATGGTTTGTACCGACTATATATGGATAACCAACTATCATTACTTTTTTGCTCATAAAAATTGGATTCATATTTCCAGGACCATACGGTGCAAATAGTTTTAACCACTTAATCAAAACATCATCAATTTCTTGAAAATTAAGTTCATCAGCAATGTGGATTTGTGGCTGAATATCATCTAATGAAAGTTTATTTCTTGCATATTCATTGAGCTTTTCCTCAAAAATCGCAATATATTCTGGCATAATTGATAGACCCGCAGCATATTTATGCCCGCCAAAGCTTATCAAGTAATCCTGAAAATGAGATAGGCATTCAAATATATCAAAATTTCTTATACTTCTTCCAGAACCACTTCCTTCTCCTTCTGAGAGTGTGAGCAGGATAGTAGGTCTGTTGTATTTTTCTACAATTTTAGAAGCAACAATACCGACTACTCCCGGATGCCAGTCCTTATCAATTAACACAATAAAGAAAGTTTCATTTAGGTCTTGATATTTTGATTCAATCATATCACATGCTTCATTAAAGGTTTTCTGGTCAATCTGTTGCCTTTTCTGGTTTTCCTTATGAATAGAAAGTGCTAATAATTTTGCTTGTTCTGGTTTGGTAGTTGTCATCAGTTCTACTGCTCTATCTGCACTTCCCATTCTACCAGCGGCATTGATTCTTGGAGCTATTTTGAAGACTACATCACTGGATTTTAATTTAATTTTCTTAAGCCCAGCCAAATCAAGCAAATAATTTAACCCTAAATTTTTTCTCTCCTCTAATTTTTTAATACCAAGAGCTGCTAATATTCTGTTTTCTCCTGTAAGAGGCACTATATCTGCAATTGTTCCTAATCCTGCCAGGTCAAAATAATCCCATATACTTTCAGGTTTATATTTTTCTAAATGATAAAAAAGTGCAGAAAGTAATTTTAACGCTATTCCCGCTCCTGCTAATTCGGAATACGGATAAGAAGAATTTTTTAGTTTTGGGTTAATTATTGCGTATGCTTTTGGCAAAACCTGCTTCGGCTTATGATGGTCAGTAACTATTACATCAATACCATTTTTATTGAGGTCATCAATCTCTTCAATAGCATTTATACCGCAATCAACGCTTATAACTAAATTTGCCCCCAAACTTTTTAGAGCCTTATTTCCGGTAAGAGATAAGCCATAACCCTCAATCATTCTGTTTGGGATATAAAAATCAACTTTTGCTCCAAATTTATTCAAGCCCTTGAGCAATATAGCGACTGCTGTGGTGCCATCCACATCATAATCTCCATAAATGAAGATTTTTTCCTGATTATGAATAGCTGTCTCAATTCGTTTAACCCCCTTTTCCATATCTGGAAGGAGAAAAGGGTCATGTAAATTATCAATATTTGGATAGAAAAATTCTTCTGCTGATTCAGAAGTGGTAATCCCCTTTTGTAAAAGCAGTTTGGCTATTTTTTGGGGACATCTAAGAGAATCCTGAAGGTTCTGAAGTTTCTCTTTATCTATTTCTATTGGGTTAACAATCCAGTTTTTTTTCATAAATCTCCAATCATAAAATTTTTTGAAAATGAATCTGCTAAAGAAAATAATAAGCCGAATTCTGTTTCCCAACTTAAAAAGGTTGGGACGACAATCATTTATCTGAATCAAACGTCACCGTTTGATTTTTGCGGTCTACCCGAGAGTATAACGAACAGAGCGATTCGTCCCGATAAATCGGGATCCTCTCTTATTTGACCTTGCACCAATAAGGTTTACCGAGCTTCCGATGTCACCATCGGAACTGGTGGTCTCTTACACCACCTTTTCACCCTTTCTCCCGATAGCCAAAGGCATATCGGGAACGGTTTCTTTTCTGTGGCACTATCTTCCCATCACAGGGACTTCGTGTTACGAAGTATTTTGCTCCTGGTGTTCGGACTTTCCTTCCCGATAGAATCGGGACGATTGTCTAATTTTCTTTAGCAGATTTTATTGGGAGGAACTAATATTCTTGAACAATTTTCACAGGTTGTTATTTTCTCACCTTTATAAACCTCAACAATAATTTGAGAACGAATACGAAAATGACATCCAGAGCAAACACTATTTTCAATAGAAGCTATTGCTTTACCATTTTTATGTTTAATTAGTAATTTATACTTTGTATACAAGTTTTCTGGAATTTTTTTTGAAAGATATACTTTTTTTTCTTCTAATTTTCTAATTAAAGTTATTAATTTTTCAATTTCATCGTATATTTTATCTTTCTCTTTTTCTAATATTATCTTATCTTTGTTAAATAGTTCTTCAAGTTTCTTTTTTTCTTCTTTAATGCAAGCTTCTGCTTCCAATAATTCTATAAGTTGCTCCTCAATTTCTGTATTTTTTTCTTTACGGTGAGTAATTTCAGAATTTAAAGCCTTATATTCTTTATTTGTTTTAACTAATAATAACTGATTTTCATATTTGTTAATATCTCTATTATTTATAGTGATATCGAGTTCTAATCTCTTTTGCTGATGCAGATTTTGTTCGAAACGCTGTTTAAGATTTTTTATTGATTCTTCTTGAGCATTAGATTTTTTTTCAAACTCTTCAATAATTTTTGGTAATCTCTCTTTTTCTTTTATGGCTTTAGTAATCTTGTTATCTAAACTTTGCAATTGACAGAGAATATCAATATCACTTAACATGAAGACTCCCTTATAAATATATTTTATAGCAAATTTTGTATATTGCTATTGCTAAACTGAATTTTAAATTTTTACTCAGGATTTGAATTTTCATAATTATAAAAAAAGGCATTTACGGATTTACATAAATGCCAAAAATAATTTGCATAAAGTGCATTTGTGAAATATTAGTTCTTTTGTTGAATAGTTTTTTGGTTTATTCAACAACATAATTAGTTTCAAAATTTTATATTTTTTATTCATCTATTCTTAGTGACAAAATCATCATTTACTTAAAAGTTTGTCAAATTTTTATCTTTTTGAAGGATTTATTTTATTAGAAATTTACCTAAAAAACTTTTTTTCAAAAAAACAGCATTTTCCGAACACATTTCAATACAGCATAAGCAGAGAGTACATTTGTCTCTATCCAATTGCGGGATGGGGGACTCCTTAATAATTGCAAGTGCAGAGACAGGGCAGGATTTTACACAATTACCACATTTAGAACATTTATCAGGCAGAAAATCAGGATATGCCCAGAAAAATTTTCTTATAAATCTTTTGAAAGGATGGGAAAATAATCTTATAATTTTGTTTGTATTTTTACTCTTTCTTATATTGACATTCTCAAGTTTATAAGTTTCTTTAAAATCGCCTTGTAATTGTATCTCCTGATGAGAAATTCCATATCTCTCTGCTGCAAACATAATAGTTGGTATCTTTTTCGGATTGTATCCCATCATTTTTGATGCACAGAAATCAAGAGCAATTGCTTCTGGGCTTCCCAAAATCACTCCAAAATTTTTACTATCACCAGAAGAGGGACCATTGCCATCCATACCAATGATTCCATCCATAAGATTAAAAATAATTTTATCTTTAACGAGTGAATAGATATCCACAACAATCTCTGCAAATTTTGTGGGATGAGGAGCAATTCTATGATAATTTGATTTAGCTAAACCCGGGACGATTCCATACATATTTTTTATTGCACCTGTAAAAAGAGTTAAAGTATGAGTTTTCAATTTCGGCAGATTGATTATCGCCTGACAATCTAAAAATGGTTTGTTTATTATGTATTCCGGTTTTTCACCAAACTTATAAATTCCTGATTTAACTGGCTCCAATATTTCAATATTATATTTTTTTGATAGATTCAGAATTCCGCATTTTTGAAGAACCTCATTATATTTTACATTACCACCAGGATTATCAAATAGCGAAATTTCTATATTATAATCTTTCAAAAGTTCTACCAATGCAGCGATAAAAATGGGATGGGTTGTTACCCCTTTTTCAGGGGGATAAGGACCTAAGAGATTCGGTTTTAGTAAAACTGAATTGAGGGATGATAACTTACTTATAAAATTAGATGATGAAAATATATCAAAAAAAATTTGCTTTATCTTTTTTATATCATAATTTTTACATTTTTTTGCAACTACTTCAATCATTTTTTAATTCTTTAAATCAAATAGGTGTAATTATTTTTTCAAAACAGGAAAAAACTTTAAGCCATCTGGCACAATATATGATTTGTAATTCTTATTATGTTTCTTCAAGATAAAATTGATACAATCCTTTAATGAACTCATAGGAATAAGATGAAGTTCTTTTACTTTTTCTGGATTCATACTGCTTAAAAACAGAATGTCTGCTTTTTTCAGGCATTTACCTATTCCAAAGGCACGATGTTCATCAACTTGAATATCTTCCTTTTTTATTGCAAAAAGTGCATCCAAATTTTTAACAGAGAGCAAAATTCTCTCCATTTCATCCTGGCCAACGCCATCTATACATTCTGCGACCAGAACAATTGTCCCACCTTGTTTAGTTAAATCAAAGACATTATTAGCGCATTTTCGTGACAGATTGAGGTCAACATCTTTTGGATAGCCCCCAGCTGAGACGAATACAACATCAGCCAATTGATTAAATTTTACAGAATGGTCTCTTTTGAAATATTCAACACCAGTTTGAAAAACTTTATCAATATCTCCAGCAAAGCATTGTACAAATTCATCTTTATTATTAACCACCATATTGACGCAGAAATCTATGCCAACTTTATGTGCGGCTTCGCACATCTCAAGATGGACAGGATTACCTTTTAATCTGCCTAATTTTGCATTATCATAAATAATATTGGAATGGTTTGCACGAATAGTTTCATACCCACAGACTCCAGGCAAGATGGACTTTCTGCCGCCACTAAAGCCAGCAAAGTAATGCGGAACAATAACTCCTATTGTAATTAAAAAATCAGCATTGGCAACAGTTTTGTTAATCCAAAGTTCGTTTCCACTTTTCATTTTTCCATAATAAACTAAATTGTTTGCCCGACAATCATGATTTTCAAAGTTGAAATTATCAACAACCCAATTCCCATAAAGAGACCGTATTTCATTTTCAGTCATTTTTCTGTGTGTGCCATTGGCTATTACAAACCGTATCCGTCCTTTTTTAATGTTAGTTAAAAATATTTCGTCAACTAATACTTTAGGCAATTTTTTATAAGGAAAAGGTCTAGTTTGGTCGCTAACAAGTATTACCAGATTTTTTGGATTTTTCTTATCTATTAATTTTGAAAGCGGTTCTGTGCCAATAGGGGAGTTGAGTTTTTCTTTTACTAATTGATCAGGATTCTCATTCCCATGAATAGATTTCAACTTAAGAATATCAATTACATTTTTTAATGGAATACCAAGCTCTTTGTAGCCAATGCCATATTTTAATTTGATATGCATAGTTTTCAATACAAATTTAAAGAGTTATTATTCATATTTTCTATGAAATCAACCGCAAATGGACGCGAATAAACCCTATTAGATAGTATCCCATTAGATTTCAAGAGTTAATGATTATAAGAACATCTAACAGGGTAAACGCTAATAAATTTAGCATAAAAAATTTGGGATAATTCAATTCCCGATTCAACTGATTTAACCGAATAATAGTCCGTATTTCGTTAAATGGTTTCGAGACTGGAAAAGGTTTACCGGTTACCGTCAACCGTGTCGTCTGACGCATAACGGAAGCCGATTCAAACCTCACAACCGATAGACGATAACCCTGGTAAACTGGTGAACTGGGAAATTGGCAAACCGATTCAACCAATTCAACTGATTCAACCAGTTTAATGCGCTTCCAGCCAATTTTTACCATTTCCAATATCAACAACTAATGGAATAATATTGCTATATTTTGGTGGCAAGACTGATTCCATCTCAGTTTTAATCAAATTAATGTATTTCTCAATAATATCAGTTCTAACTTCAAAAACCAGTTCATCGTGAATTTGTATTATCATCTTTATCTCATCACCTTTATCTTTAATTTTTTGATAAATATTATTCATTGCGATTTTGATAATGTCAGCTGCAGTTCCTTGAATAGGCATATTTATAGCAGTTCGTTCTGCAAATGCCTTAATCTGATGATTGCGACTGTTTATGCCAGGTAGATAGCGCCGACGGTTAAAAATGGTCTTCACATACTCATTTTTGTGAGCGAACTCAATGGTCTTGTTAATGTAATCCTTTACTTTGGGATAATGCGAAAAGTAGTTCTCAATAAAGTCCCGTGCCTCTTTACGAGAGATACCCAAATCTTGCGATAGAGAATACGAACCCATCCCATACATAATACCGAAGTTTATCACCTTTGCTTGTCGTCTCTGATTGGGAGTTACTTCATTTTCCTTTACCCCAAATACAAGAGCTGCTGTTTGTGCATGAACATCTCCACCTTTTTGAAAATTTGCTATAAGATTCTCATCTTTAGAAATAATTGCCATTACACGCAATTCTATCTGAGAATAATCAGCAGAAAGAATTGAAAATTCAGAACGCTGTGGCACAAAGCCTTTTCGCATTTCTCGACCAATCTCTGTGCGGATGGGAATATTTTGCAGATTTGGCTCTGAACTTGAAAGCCGACCGGTTGCAGTTACTGTCTGGTTGAATGATGAGTGAATACGACCTGTTCTTGGATTAATCAGTTTTGGCAAAGCATCCACATAAGTTGATTTTAACTTCTTTAACTGACGATATTGAATTAAATTTTGGGCAATTTCATAATCTCTGCTCAGTTTCGTTAGAACCTCTATATCAGTTGAATAACCAGATTTGGTTCTTTTGATAATAGGTAGTTGCATTTTCTCAAATAATATTTTTGATAATTGTAATGGAGAATCTATATTAAAAATTTCCCCAGCAATTTGATGAATATCTCTCTGTAAAATTGCCAGTTTGAGTTCTAACTCCTTTGATAGTTTTGCAAAGAAAATCTGGTCAACAGAGATTCCGTTTCTTTCCATATTTGCAAGTGTTTTGACTAAAGGCATTTCAATCTTAAAAAACAGGTCCTGCATATCCAATTCCGCTAACTTTTTCTCAAAAACTTTCCATAACCTAAAAGTAATATTAGCATCTTCACCAGAATATTCTGTGGCATCTTCAATGGGAGTTTCAGTAAAACTCATCTGATTTTTTCCTTTCTTACCGATAAGTTCTTCAATAGGAATCATTTTATGATGTAAATATCGTAAGCTAACCATATCAAGATTATGCCGATGTTCCTCTGGCGAAAGAAGATAAGAAGCTATCATCGTATCAAAATATAGATTTGAAATTTCTATTCCCTCGTTTTGGAAAATCATATAATCAAACTTTATATTATGACCTATGAAGTATTTTTTATCATCTTCTAAAATTGGTTTTATAGAAGGTAAGACTTCTTTAGCACTTAGTTGCTTTCCAATATAATGTCTAATTGGAATATAGTAAGCTTTACTGTTTTCAAAACAGATTGAGATGCCAACTATTTTGCCGTTAATAGGGCTGCAAGAGTTTGTTTCAAGATCAATAGAGATTTTTTCCTGTTTCTGCAATTCGGACAAAAGTTTCTCAAATTCTGTTTCATTATTAACTGTACAATACTCAATTTTTTCGGTAGGTGAGGCATCTTTTTTACTTCCAAAATATTTTAGAAATGTGTTCAGTTCATATCGTTCACAGAATTCTCTTAAATCTTCATTAAAAATATTTTGAAGGGTAAAGTCCTCCAGTGATACATCTATTGGCACGTTGCGGTTGATGGTAACCAATTCCTTTGATAAAATTCCCTGCTGGCTGAATTTTGCCATATTTTCTTGTATATGCTTTTGTGTTATTTTTTCGCTATTTGCCAGAATATTTTCCAAACTGCCAAATTGCTGAATCAATTTTTTTGCAGTTATGATGCCAACTTTTGGAATGCCAGGAACATTATCAGCAGAGTCGCCAGTCAATGCCAGAATATCAATAACCTTATCAGGAGTGGTGCCAAACTTCTTTTTAACCTCTTCTTTGCCAACAAACTTATCTTTTGACAAGTCAAATAAACTAACCTTATCGCTCACAAGTTGATAAAAATCCTTATCGCGAGAAACGATTACAACATCGCAGTTGTCAGAGAATTTTTGTGTGAGAGTTCCAATTATGTCATCAGCTTCAAAGCCAGGCAAGGATAAGTGGGGGATATTGGCAGACTTTACTGATTCTTGAATCGGTTCTAATTGGTCAAGCAATTCTTCAGGCATTTTGTCTCTTGTAGCCTTATACTCTGGATATTTCTTGTGACGAAATGTAGGTTCTCTTTCATCAAAAGTAATAGCAAAATACTTTGGATTAAATTTCTCAATTATAGAAATAATTGTACGAAGAAAGCCAAAAATAGCGCTGGTGTTTTCTCCTCTTGAATTTATCAAAGGCCTATTCTTAAAAGCATAAAAAGAGCGGTAAATAACCGCCGTACCGTCAATGATATAAAGTTTCTCTTTCATAATAAAATCAAATTTCCAAATTCATTATCAAAGTGTCAATAATAAATTGACAAAAAATTCTAATTAGCCACAAAGACCTCAAGGCACAAAAAAAATTATAGATTTTAAATTATGAAAAAAATCATTTTTATTATTTTTTTGACTATATCTACTCAGCTTATTGCAAGTGAATATTCAGTTTCCTATGTGAACTCATCCAGAAAGGACCATTTGCTTGTCGTGAAACTGGATAATCGGAATTACTTTAATATCTATGATTTGGAAAGAGTATTTGATGGAAAAGTTAGTATTGAACCTAATTCACAAACTATTACCCTTACTATTTTTGAGAAAAAATGTAAGTTCTTCTTTTATACCAAATGGGTAAAATTTGGCAACCAAAATTACAACTTGTATGCTGACATCAGAATAGCTGATGGCAATTTTTATGTTCCAGAGCATTTCATTCAATTATGTAGCAAAAAACTTTTTTCAGAATTAGTTATTATAGAGGGAAATTGCATTATTGTTAATCTTTCTTCAATGGAAAATTTTTTGATAAAGAAAATTGTCATAGACCCAGGACATGGAGGAAAGGACCCAGGAGCAGTTGGAAGAATTCTAAAACTAAAAGAAAAAGATATTGTTTTGGAAATCTCAAAAGAAGTAAAAGAATTATTGAGTAAAAATCTTGATGTAGAAGTGCTTCTTACTCGGGAAACGGATAAATTTGTATCATTGGGAGATAGAACTGATTTTGCAAATAACCATCAAGCAGACCTTTTTATTAGCATTCATTGTAATGCAGCGTATAATAGAAAAGCAAATGGCACGGAGGTTTATTACCTTTCTCCGGCTAAAACTGATGAAGCACGAGCAGTAGAGGCTCTGGAAAATGATGCTATCAGATTTGAAGACCCAGAGAGTATTAAACGCTACACAGATTTAGATTTTATTCTTTATGATATGCGTCAAAGTGAATACCTGATTGAGAGTATAGAATTGGCAGAGATATGTCAAAACTCCTTGGTGAAAGAATTAGACACAAAAGATAAAGGAGTTAAGTATGCAAACTTCTATGTGCTAAGAGGGGCATTTATGCCCGCTGTTTTGGTAGAGGTGGCATTTCTTTCTAATAAATGGGAAGAACAAAGATTGAAATCAAGTTGGTTCCAGAATCAAGCTGCTAAAGCAATATATGATAGTATAAAGCAGTTTAAAGAAAAATATGATAAGATGAATTAGAAAATCCAAATTTCAATCCCCAATTCAATTGGGGACAAATATCAGATCAAATACAAAATTCAAATACTAAAGAATATAAATCCAAAAACTTGTCATTTATAAATTTGGATTTCGTTTGGCATTTGACCTTTAATATTTGACATTAAAAGATTCAAAAAAGTTGACAAAATTTTTAATTAAATTCAATTTTATATTTAATAGTAACAATTTTGATTTTTGACATTTACATAGGGGGTGACAGGTTTCGACAGGGACTGTGGGTGCAGGAATAGCATACCGGTGAGGTTACCTGTTCTATCAATAATAATGTTGAATAAATATATGAGGAATGTGCCTAAATTACAAGTGAATATTGAAAGAATGATTCATATTATAAACGAGGTCAAACGGTTGCGGTTGAGCGACTCGCTGCGTTTTACGGCAATCCCCGCGGACGCGGGGATAGAAGTGCCGTTTACCGTTTTCCGTCAACCGTTTCGAGTTGCGCAACCGTTAAACGATACCCTATCTATTAATAAATTTGGCATTATGCACATCCCTCAAATATAACTGAGAGGTATAACAAGATGGCAAGAAAAACTATAACATTAGAGACAATTCATAGTGATTTAGAATTTGTTAGAGAAAAAATTATAGAGATAGCGAAGCACATGGTTGACATAGATAATATATTGACTGAAGATGATTACAAAGCTCTTAAGGAGTATAAAAAAGAAAAATCTGAAGGAAAATTAATCTTGCATGAGGTTCTTAAAAAAGAGTTGAATTATAATGCTTGATATTAGATATTCCAACAAGGCTGCGAAATTTCTAAAGAAATCCAATGGAACTCTTGTCAAAAGAATAATAGAGAAGATAGAGAAACTCAGAGAAAATCCGTTTATTCATGATACAAAAAAGATAGTAGGATCTAAAGGTTTATTTAGAGCGCGAGTTGGAGATTACAGAATACTTTATGAAGTAGATTATAAGAACAATTTAATTGGCATTATAAAAATTGATAAGAGATCAGATGTTTATTGAGAAAATATCAGCAATAATAAAAAACAAGGTTGACAAAATATTTACTTATTATTTATATTGATATTTATAGCTTTGTTCTTCAATAGATACATAGGGGGTGACAGGCTTCGACAGGGACTGCGGGTGCAAGAATAGCATACCGGGGAGATTACCTATCCCGTTAAAAATGGTGATATCAAAATTAATTGCAGATGAAAATCTCGCATTAGCTGCCTAATAAAGTAGCTACATTTGGACTGAAGTTGCCATTTGCTTCTATTCAAATGCCGATTAAAATGGCTTTGATATTGTGATGTCTATAAGCAATATTGAAATTTATAGACTGGTTCTGTTCAGATTTGTCTGCTGTTCTGTTCAGAATGAGAAAATACAACAGAATAAGTATGTAGAAGTTCTTGCAACCAAATCTCTGGACGCGGGTTCGATTCCCGCCACCTCCACCATCTTTCGCACATTTATTTCATAAATGAGATCCAGATGGCAAGCCATATTTTAATTATTTATTCTATTCATGTCTAAAGTCAATTATTTAGTGCGAAAGATGTCTTCCGTAGTCTTGACGGAGGAAGACACTATTAGTTATAAATAATGTATTATACTTACATAATTGAAAGTAAAACAGATCCAACAAAAAGGTATATTGGCTATACCTCTGATTTGAAGAAACGATTAAATGCTCATAATACTGGAAATTGTGAATACACATCAAAATATAAACCTTGGACAATTAATACTTATATTGCTTTTAAAGAGAAGAGCAAGGCTATTGAATTCGAAAAATATTTAAAAAGTGGCTTAGGTCATGCTTTTGCCCAAAAGCACTTTTACTTTCGTTTTGAGCAAAACGAAAGTTGGTAAAACAAAAATTTTTTATGAACCTTTAGCTTTTGCTGTTTTTTTTATTCATATTTATCAATTCCAAAACTTGACAATAAACTAATATCATTACTAAATAAATAAAAAACGCCATCATAGCTCAGTGGTAGAGCAACTGATTCGTAATCAGTAGATCGTGGGTTCAAGTCCCGCTGATGGCTCCATATAAAAAAGTTGGAAAGTTTAAAGGTTGGAAAGTTTAAAGGTTTGAAGGTTAGCAAGTTTGAAGGTTAGCAGGTTTGAAGGTTAGTAGATTGGAAATAATGGTTTTAGATTAAAAAATGAATCCTTACAAAAAGAAAATCAATTCATTACGAACAGAATATTTTCTGACAAAAGTATTAGAGAATCTTTTACTACTTTTGTCTATCATACTGATTTTATCTGTTGGGTCAAACTTCGTTATAAATGCATTACAAAATGATTATTCAATTCTTTCAATAATAGTAATTATATTCAAATCTCTTTCTTTAATAGCTATCCTATTTTATATTATTAGGATAATCTTATCATTTCATTCATTAGAATATATTGCAAAAAAAATAGCAAATATCCATCCAGAACAAAATGAGATAATCCTTTCCAGTCTGGAATTTGAAAATGATAAGTCTAAAACATTTTACTCTGATGAAATCATTAATGCTAATATAAAATTAGCAAATGAGATTGCAGATAGAATTAAATTTAAAGACATATTTCCATATAAAAAATTACTTTATTCACTGAAAATATTTTCATTTATTCTTTGTATATCTATTATTTCTTTTATTATAAATCAAGAAAGCTACGATACATTTTACACTGCGATAACTAATATAGAAGGTTTTGCTCCAAAATATGATAGAGAAATTAAAGTCTTCCCTGGAGACATTGTATTGCTAAAAGGAACTAATCAAAAAATCCAAATTGAAAATTATTATTCTGAACTAAATTACACTTTGAATTACGAACAAAATCTCAGGTGGAAATCGGTTGATCTAAACAAAAATTATTACATATTCTATAACATTAACGACAGCATAAGGTACTATATTCAAAATGATTTCGCAAAATCAGATTCTTTCATCATAAATATATTAGAAAAGCCAACAATAAAAAAATTAACCGTTGATTACTCATTTCCTGCGTATTCAAAACTTTCTAATAAAGTTGAGGAAGATGCTTCGGGAAATATTATTGCACTAAAAGGGACCAAAATCAAACTTACATTGGTAGTTAATAATAATCTTTTGGAACACCGTATTGTATTTTCTGATGGCCAAACAAAAGTATTGGAAAAGATAGATGATTTTTTGTATTCAACAGCATTTACAGTTGATAAAAGCCTTTCATACCACTTCTATTTAGAAGATATATTGAATAATAAAAATCAAATAATTGAACGCACGATTTATGCTGAGGAAGACATACCTCCACGAGTTGAAATTCTTTTCCCAGCAGAGGATAAAATTTTAGCTCAAAACTTAAAAGAAGATATTGAATTTCTTGCAACAGATGATTTTGGAATTTCTGAACTTCAAATTGTTTTCAAAAAAAATAACGAAGAATATTCTTCCCGAACTATACAAAAGGACATGGAACAAACATCTCTAAAAGGCACATACACTTTTGACATAAACGACCAGAATCTCTTGCCGGGTGATGTAATCTTTTATTATTTAATTGTATACGACAATTGCACGATTCCAGACAGACAGAGTGATAAATCAAAAATCTACTTGCTTAAGTTTCCTTCAATAGAGGAATTATATGAAGAGATACAAGCCCAGCAAGAAGATAAATATAAAAATCTACAAGAAACACTAAATGATGCTCAAAAACAAAAAGATAAATTTGATGAAATAAGACGAAAATTTCTAAAAACTGAAGAGATGGATTGGGAAGAAAAGGAAGACCTAAAATCTGTTCTTAAAAATCAGAAGGAATTAGCAAAAAAATCTGCAGAAACTGCCGAAGAATACAAAAAGTTTATAGACCAAATTGAAAAAAATAAAGCCGTGGCTGATGAAACACTGGAAAAGTTGAAACAAATCCAGGAAATAATGGAGGAAATTGCTACTCCCGAGCTAAACGAAGCATTGAAAAGATTGCAGAATGCTATGCAAAATATCAATCCAGAACAGATGAAAAAAGCATTAAATAATTTTAAGTTTTCGCAAGAAGAATTCTTAAAAAAGTTAGAAGAAACTCTGAATCTTTTGAAGAGCATAAAATTAGAACAGGATATGCAAAAATGCTTACAGCAAGCAGAAGAACTGGAAAAACTGCAGAAGGAGTTAAACAAGAAAACAGGTGAAAAAGTAGAGGAGAATAAGAATTTAAGCGATTTGGCTGGCGAACAAGAGGATATTTCCGAAAAATGCGATAATCTTCAGAATAACCTTGAAAATTTAAGTAAGGAACTTACTGATAATCGGGAAAAACTGGCAGCACAAGAATTGCAAAAGGCTCTTGAGCAAATGGAAAAAGATAAACTACCAGAAAATCTTGAAAATGCTACACAACAAATGCAGAATAACAATCCTATGGGGCTATGCTCAAATCAAAGCAGTATACAACAAAGTTTTTCTCAACTAAAACAATCAATACAAATGGCACAGAGTATGATGCAATCGGCTATGCAAGCACAATTTCAAACTTTAATTGAACAGGCATTGTTTGAACTTATCTATTTCTCAAAACAACAAGAAATAATATTAGATAAAAAGTATACTTCCTACGATATATTAGATAAGGAAGTTGGGATTTATGAAGGGATAAAAAATTCAATTAATCATCTGTATAGTATGCCGCTTATTATGTTGGTGATTAACCCAAAATTCTCTGCTCATACAGCAGAAACATTAAGCCAACTTGAAAGTATATTTGAAAAGATAAGTGAAAGACGAAATTATAATGTTCAAAAAGACAAAAATGAGATTTACACTTCAATAAACAAGATGATTATTGATTTATTGCAATCTCAAAGCCAGATGTCACAATGTAAAAGTGGGGGAGGGGGGATGCAGCAATTAATGCAACAACTCCAGCAAATGTCGCAAGGACAAATGGCTATTAATTTCCTAACGCAAGCACTACTTGAACAAATGATGCAACAAAGTCAAGGATTGACCCCTCAGCAAAGAAATATGTTGGACAGAATCATCGGGAATGAAAAACAGATAAAAGAAAATTTAGAAAGATTACTACGAGATTTCCCTGAGGCTGAAAAACTTCTCGGTAATCTTGAAAATATTAAGGAAGAAATTAAAGAAGTAATCAAAAAACTTGAGAAAGGTATTATTGATAAAGAACTTATAGAAAAACAACAGAGAATTCTTTCACGACTTCTGGATGCACAAAAATCAATTCATCGTCGGGATTATAGTAAAAGAAGAGAATCAAAAAGTCCAGAACAACAAGAATACAAAATACCAGATTCATTGAAAATTGATACCAAGACCATCCAAGTGAAAGATATCCTTAAATTTATTAATGAAAATTATCCAGAAGAATATCATCGCTTAATAAAGGAATATTTAGAAAGAATTCAAAATGAGTGAATAAAACTCTAAACTTAAATTGTAAAACAAAATTTATTTAATAAGGAAATTTATAAAATGCAGAGCAAAATTACTTATATTATATTATTTATAGGATTGTTTTTTAGTTTAAATTTTTCATTATATTCATATCAGAATGAAGATTTTATCAAATTTAAACTTAAGACTGCAAATAATTATGAAAAATATAAAAAATTCACCAAAGCAGAACAGTTATATAAAGAACTTCTTACTCAATTTCCTCATAATTTTCAAGTTATACAAAGGTTATCAAATCTATATCTTTCTCAAAAGGAATTTGATAAGTTAGAATTATTATTAGATAATGAATCTGAATATATAAATGATGAATTTTCCGCACTTACTCAAATAGAAATGTATCTTAAAATGAATAAATTTAAGGATGCTGAAAATACGGCAAATAATTTAATAAATAAAAATAAAAAAGATTACAATATTTATAAAAGAGTAGCTTTAGTTTATATGCGGAATGCTCACTTTGATAAAGCAATAGAAATGTATAAATCTGCAAGAGAAATATCCAAAAATCCAATTTTATTTGCTAATGAGATGGCTTCAATTTATAAATTTCAAATGAACTTTCAAGAAGCAATTGAAGAATATCTCAATATGCTTGATAAAAAATCATATAAATTTATTAAATATTCTTTAGAAAAATTAGATGTAAATAATGAGGAAATAATCCGAGCAATAAAACAAAGACTAAAAAAGTCAAAAACAAATTTGATGAGTTCGCTCTTAGGAGAGTTTTTATTGATTAATAAAGATTATGAAAACGCATTTAGAATATACAAAAATATTGGAAATGATGCATTATTACAGTTTGCAGATATTTGTGCAAAGAAAGGTTTAATGTTTTTGTGTATTCAAAGTTATAAAGAGTTTCTCAATATCAATCCACAAACTCAGTTAAAAATTAATATTTATAACAAAATGGGTGATATTTATTATCAAATGCAGGAGTATAATGAAGCATATAAATACTATCAAAATGTTATTAAGTTATATAATAGAACATATAAAGGCAAACTTCCAATAAGTGAAGTAATTAATGCATATTATAGTTTAGCAAAAATTGAGCTTTTTTATCATAATGCACCTGATAAAGCAAGAGAATTTATTCTACAAGCCCAAAATCTACCTCAAAGTATAAGTGATATGGGCAAATTTTCCATCTTACTTGCTGATAGTTACTTATATGAATCTAATTATGATAAAGCCGTTTCTATTTACAAAGACATATTATCCAATAGCAGATTTGATGATGATATTCATTCTCTTGTTAATTATAAGCTTTATTTAACTTTTATCTTTCAAAAACAGTATAATAAGTCGGATTCATTGTTCCAAAATTTTATAGCTCATAATTATGAAAGCATTTATTTGAATGATATTGTTTCTATTAATAAGTTTTTTCATCATATCAATATTTTATCATATAGTAATGAACTTATAAATGGATTTATGTCTTTTCTTAAAGCATTAGAAACCTTGAATACTAAAGATGTAGAATTAAATTATAATAGAATATTAGGTGCATGCCAAGATTCAACTTGTATCACTTTTTTACAAAATAAAATTGCAGATTATTATTTTGAGACATTTCAATACGATAAATCTTTAAAAAAATATCTTCAACTATCTGAAAATGTAAATAATGAGATACTTAATGAATATGTTCAAAAAAGAATTGGAGATTGTTATTTTAAGTTAAAAAAATATGATTTGGCTAATGAGCAATACAGAAATTATTTAATTAATTATCCTACAGGAGCTTTTGCACCGGAAGTTAGAATCGTTCGTAAAGAGATAGAAATGTAATGTCTGATAAGAGACATTATGTAAACTTGCAAATGTTTTTTCAACCAGCACATATAGAATAAGATAGAAGACCTTCCCCTATAATGAAATTTTCTTGACAATTTATTAAGAACATAAAAATTCAAAAAAAATTTATTAAATATGAGTTTACTATAAAAAACCCGCGAAATACACGAAATACTCGAAAATGGTTCGTGTAAATTCAGTAATATCCGCATGTATTTTTCGCGTATTTCGCGGGAGATACCTTTTTAGAATGGACTCAAATATTTTTATGAAAAGGATTTGATATGAAAAGTATGACTGGTTTTGGGATTTCAGAATTAAATAAGAATGGTTTAAGCATTAAGGTTATTACAAAATCATTAAATGATAAATATTTATCAATTAAATGTAAAATTCCTCAAAATATTCCTGAATATATTGCTTATAAAATAGAAAAGCATATCCCAGGTCTAATTAGAAGAGGAAGTGTTTTTGTTAATCTTTCAATTATTGATAAAAGGGATATTCCTCATTATTATGATAAATATAATAATGATATGAATAAATATTTGGAGTATATTCAAGAGATTAGAAAAAAATATGATATAAACACTTATATAACGATTTCAGATATTATTCAATTACAAAAATTACATGATTCCCCTACTGATGATATCTATTCCTCAAATGAATTTCAAGAATTGCTACTTGATTTAGTAGATAAATCAATTAAAAATCTTATTGAAGAAAGACAAAAGGAGGGTGATGATTTAGAAGAGTTTTTTATAAAATCAATAAACAAGATAAAAATATCATTATCTACAATTGAATTATCTCTTCCAGAATTTATACAGGATATTAAGATTAAGTTAATGAAATTTTTTGATGAGATTATTCCATCAAATTTAAATATGCAAAAACACGATAAAGAGAAATTTCTTACAGAGTTCTCATATTTTTTTGAAAAATCAGATATTACAGAAGAGATTGTCAGGTTTAAAAGTCATCTAAGAAAATTTCAGGAGTTAATATCAATAACAGATGAACCTGTAGGGCTTTCTATGGGTTTTGTAATTCAGGAGATGCAAAGAGAGATTTCAACAATATCAGCAAAATATAACAATATTTCAGTTTTTCCAGAGATTTTAAAGATAAAAGAAGAAATTGAAAAATGTAAGGAACAAGCATTTAATGTCGAATAATCCTAAAGATCCACCCATTGTGAAAAAACCGATATTTTCCTGGGTTTCATTCCCACTTGTTGAATTTCCAATACAAACTTTGTTTGTTTTTGCTTTCTTTATACTTGTTGCTTTTTTTGTTTTTACCATTACACATAATCTTTTCTGGGTTTTGCTATCATTATTTTTTCTTTTCACTTCTCTATTCTCCTATTTTTTGCCCACATACTACGAATTTTATGAAGATTATTTATTTGTGAAAGTATTAGTTTTTAAACGGGAAAGGAAGTATTCAGAATTCAAATGTTTCTATGTTGATAAAAAAGGAGTGATGCTTAGCACTTTTGCAAGACCGAGAGGACTTGATAGATTCAGGGGGCAATCAATCAGATTTACAAAGGAGCAAAAAGAAAAAGAAGAAATGTTGAAATTTCTTGATGAGAAAATTGGAAATCGTTTCTGATGCTAAAAAAAGGTCTATCTACAATAATTCTTAACTTCCTTTATAAGAATAAAAACAAGGAATTTACACCAGCTAAATTATCTAAAATATTTTGCATCAAAAAGCACAATTATACTAAATTTAAGAAAATACTCTATCAATTAGAGAAAAATGGGAAAATAAGAAGAAAAGGTAAAAAATATTATGTTAAAGCAATCTACAAAACAATGAAAGGTATTTTTGATGCATCTGCACTAACACAAAATTATTCTTTTGCTTTTGTAAAGACTGAAAAGGAAGATATTAAGGTCTTTGAAGAGAACTGCTTAAATGCTTATCATAATGATATTGTTGATGTTGCTATTATAAAGCGAAATCGTAGAGGTGCTGTTGGAATGATTATGAAAATTGTTGAGCGAAAAAATCAGATAGTAATTGGTAATGCTTATAAATCAGAAGAAAATCTCTATGTATTACCAGATAATAAGATGATAGATAATGATATAAAATTAGTTAATGCAGATAATCGTGTGATTGGGAAAAAAGTAGCAGTGCAAATAACTGACTGGGGGGAGCGTAATAAATATATTTTACCGATTGCGGAACTTTCTGAAATATTGGGAAACGCAGAGGATCCAAATATTGATTTAATCGCTGTTGTAAAGCAATATGGTTTGCCAGAAGAGTTTCCTCAAAATGCTCTTGATGTATCATCAAAATTGGAAGAACAAATTGATGTAGTTGAGATAAATAAGAGAAAAGATTTCAGAAATTTGACTACATTTACTATTGATCCCATTAGTGCAAAAGATTTTGATGATGCAATTTCTCTGGAAAACCTATCATTTGGTTTTAGACTTTATATTCATATCGCAGATGTTTCTCATTATGTTGAAGTTAACTCCCCTATCTTTCAAGAAGCTTATGAAAGAGGTACGAGTATTTATTTGCTTCAAAATACAATACCAATGCTTCCCACAAAAATTTGTAATAATTTATGCAGTTTGAAATCAGATAAGGAAAGGCTGGCAATCTCTGTAATTATTGATTATGATAAAAACTATAATCTTATTAATAGAGAAGTAGTTCAATCCATAATTCTTAGTGATGCAAGATTGAACTATCAACAAGTTGATAAATTTTTTAGAGGTGATGAAGATAATGGCATTGAAATAGAAATTAAAGAAAATTTATTAAAAATGCGTCCATTAGCTAATCATCTCACTAAAAAGAGATATGCAAGAGGAAGTCTGGATTTTGACCTGCCAGATTCTGAATTTGAGTTTGATGAGAATGGTTATCCTATCAATATTTTGAGAATTAAAGAGACAGAGAGTCATCTCTTGATTGAAGAATTTATGCTGGTTGCAAATCAATTTATTGCGGAATTGATTGCAAAAAAATGTAATTCAGGTATCTTTAGAATTCATGAGCCACCAGATCCGGTGAAAATGGGTGAGTTGGCTTTATTAGTAAAATCATATAATTATAACTTAAATTTTGCACATAAAAACCAGAATTTAGCATTAAAACAATTGTTGGACTCAATTAAGGATGAGAATCACCATAGGGCATTTGATAACTTGCTTTTACGCACTCTTATGAAAGCTGAATATTCTTACAAAAATCTTGGACACTTTGGATTAGCTTTAAAATCATACACCCATTTTACTTCTCCTATCAGAAGATTTCCAGATTTAGTAGTGCATCATCTTCTTAAACAGTATGTATTTGGATGTTCATCTCATAGATTTTCATTATCAGATATTAAAGCATTTGCAGTAAAATCCTCAGAAAGAGAAATAATTGCTTTAAATGCTGAAAGAACACTTGGAAAATTAAAGAAAAATCGGTTTATGACTTATAATATTGGGAAAATTTTTAATGCTTTAATAGTGAACTTCAATAACAAAAATATTTTTGTTGAATTGGATAAATACCCTATTGAAGGTTATATTCCTTTATCATCTATAATTGATGATTATTATCAGTTTAATCGCCAAAAATATTGTGTAATCGGGAAAAGTAAACATCGTAAGTTTTTCTTATGCCAGAAGGTTCAAGTAAGAGTTAAAAGAGTGGAACACAATATTGAATTTGAACTTTTTAGATAAATGAGTCCGCTATAAATACCCATGCCCGTTCTCCGTAGTCCCGATACATCGGGACGAAGGGTGAAAAGGTGTTAAAATTCAGTTTTTATTCCATTTTCCCATCCCCGATTAAGCCCGTTCCTGCCCCCGATTTAATCGGGGGGCTCAGGAATCGGGGATAAAAATGTGGCCTTCTATGACACTAATTTGCTTATAGCTAGTGGATTAGGTAGTCCGCAATTTTTGTAATATCACATTTCATGCCAAAGGCAGATCCTTCGGACAAAATTGGCGTCCACCCCGTTAGATAATTTTATTATCCGGGTGGAGATAGAAATAAAAAACTGAATATCTAACGGGGTTCATTCGCGGTTAAGGACTTTTTATAGTGAACTCATAAATATTATTTGAGTATTTTATGAAAGAAGAAATTGAAGAACAAGAAATTGTTAGCCTATGTAAAGCACAAAATAGTTTACAGTTAGATGCAATATCTGAAGTTCTAAAAGAGAATAATATCCCTTTTAGTTTCAAAAGAAAAGGTCTTTTTATTGGAAGGTTTTTTGAATACAGCGATAAAAAATCTTATATTGATATATTTGTTTATAGAAAAGATAAAGAAAGGGCATATGAATTGATAGAATTAATTCTTAAAACCCTTTCTTCATAATAAATTGAATTAATGAGTCCACTATAAAAACCCGCGAAACACACGAAATACTCGAAAATGGTTCGTGTAAATTCAATAATATCCGCATGTATTTTTCGCGTATTTCGCGGGAGATACCTTTTTTGAGTGGACTCATTAATAACTTTAGAAAATGCGTTAACTTTCAAACTCTCCAATCATATTTTATGTATTGCAAGCTTCTCAAGGTCTTCAATAGATTCAGCAACAACCTCAGAAAGTGTGGGATGAGCATATACGATTTTCACAGCTTTCTCAATAGTCATATCATTATTAATTAAAATTACCCCTTCTGCAATTAATTCAGTGGCATGTGGACCAATTATATGCATTCCAACTATTTTCTTACTTAGTTTATCAGCAATAGTTTTTACAAATCCAAAAGTATTGCCCAGTCCTAATGCTTTTCCATTGGCTAAAAACAGAGATTTCCCAATGAGAATCTCTCCATATTTTTCTTTTGCCCGGGCTTCAGTTAAACCAACTGACCCTATCTCAGGATTTGTATAAGTACAACGAGGAATATTTTCATAAAGTAATTCTTCAATTTTATTATCAGTTCCTTTTATTTTATTCTGTAAAATATCAGCAACAATTAAACCCTGTTTGCTTGCTGTATGAGCTAATAGCATCTTGCCGGTTATATCCCCTATCGCAAAGATATTATGAAGGTTTGTTTTGAAATTATTATCTATTTTAATAGTAGTATCCTCTTTTTCAAGAGAGCATTTTATAAATTCAATATTGCAATGAGGTGTTCTTCCAACACTTATAAGCGCCTTATTTGTAATAATCTTTTTTCCATTTGAAAGTTTTATATGTAATTCATCATTAATTTTTTCAACAGAGTCAACAGCAGTATTCAGATGGATTTTTATACCAGATTTTATTAAAGCTAATGCAAGTCTCTTGGAGATTTCAATATCTTCTGTGCTTACTAAATTTGGTAAAAATTCAATTATTTCAACCTTAACATCTAATTGAGAAAAAATCGATGCAAATTCACAACCAATTACTCCCCCACCTATAACAGCCAATTTTTCAGGTAGTTTTTTCATCTTCAGTATATCTTTAGAAGAAAGAATATTTTCACCGTCAAATTCTAAACTAGGAAGTTCTTTAGGAATGGAACCTGTGGCAAGTATGATATATTTTGCATTAATTGATGAATTCTCTGTTATGATTGTATAATCTTCATCATTTTTTTTAATTCCTGTAACTGTTTCATAAATTACTGGAATATCTCTCTTTTTGAAAAGAAATTCAACGCCAGAAACGAGTCTATCAACTATTTCATTTTTCCGTTTGAAAATTTTCTCGTAGTTAATATTTAGATTTTCAATACTAATTCCAAAATCATAGGCATGTTTTGTTTCAGTAAATAAGTCTGCTATTTTTACAAGAGTTTTTGTTGGAATACAACCCCAATTCAGGCAAATACCGCCAAGTCGTTCTTTTTCAAATACGACTACATCAATTTCATATTGTTTTAATCGTATTGCAGTTACATAACCTCCTGGACCCCCGCCGATAATAGCTACTGTATAATTTTTCACTCTTTATTCCTGATATGACTATTTTTGCTACTTGACCTGACAATCGCTTTGCTATTAACTTCAGGAGTGCCTTCTGCAATGTTCCTGTTCCCATATTTTTTGGTGGATTTGAAAAATTCTTTTAAGGTTTCTTTTGTTTGTTGGTTCATAATACACATTTTTCTTTTGTTACGAAATGCTTCATGATATTATTGGTTAAATAACAGTTAATTATCTTTAGAAAATTCTTTTCGTAATTAAACTGAAAGTTAATTGAATAGTTATTTTGATTCAAAATAACTACATCCTTTATCAACAACATCAGGAGGTATTTCTTTAGCTTTACCTTTATTGTGTTTAGGGAACCAAGTACATTTACCTAAAAAAGTATCGTTTTTTAAATCCTGGTATTTACAATTCCAACAGGACCTTTTTTTATTATTCATTTTGCAATCCCAAAATATAAATAAATTATTTTTAAATTTCCTAAATTCTAATCCAAATCAGAAACTCTTGATACAGGACCCCTGAAAGCTACATCTTCAAATTCTCTGAAATGAGCTTTACCACATCTTATTCTTTGTGCTTCGCTCTTTCTTAATTGCTGACCTTCAGATTTTGTTTCTGCAACGAAATAGACTTTCGTTTCATTCTTTTTGATCAAAGCCCAATCAGGATTATATTTGCCGATTGGTGTTTTTATATGGAACCAAAATGGAAGTTTGAAATAAAATTCAATATCATCTCTTGTTTCACATTCCTTCGCAAATTCATATTCAACATTTGAGTCGAGTGGAATTATATTATCGTATATTGTTTTCTTATTGTTCTTAATTTCAAATTTCAATTTATCCAAGTAGATAATAATTTCATCATCATCAAAAAGATGCATTTCGTATTCTTTATTTCCGATTTTTTCATATTTGATTCCATCGATAATCAATTCATTCAAAACTTCTTTAATCTCTTGTACAACAAAATCCATAAAGAGTTGCGGATTGATGAGAACATCCGGCAAACGATTTGAATTTTTCACAATCTGTAAAATAGTAGAACGGGTTAAACCCGTCTTATTTTGAATATAATTTAAAACATCGGGAATCAGAAATTCATTTTCAAGATAAATCTTTTTTGAACCTTTTATATCAAAGCCAACACCTTCATCATCATATTTTATCGCTGTTTTTGTGGATTTTAAAACTGTTTTTGAAACTGGTGGAATTTCCTTTATTTCATTCGAAGCTTTCTCGATCAAATCGGAACTTTTATAATTAACCCGATAAGTAGTTTTATATTTTATCCTTTCCCAGATTTCTTTAAAGTTTTCATCGAGTTCAAAGCCTTTCTTATATTCAACTTTTATTCTATCTCGTTTGTTTTTAATTCTACCTTTGAAAGAAACACCGCAATCATCTTCAATTTCTTTTTGAAGCTGCTTGGCAAAATCTTCATAACTTTCATTTGCTATCACAGTTAAGCGATTAATATTATTATCAAATATTCTTTCGCCATTCTGATTTACGGAAAGTCTCAAACCTCTTCCGATTTCCTGTCTTTTCTTAAGTTCGGATTTCGTTTCGTTCAAAGTGCATATTTGAAAAACATTCGGATTATCCCAACCTTCTCTCAAAGCAGAATGACTGAAAATAAATCTTAAAGGTTCATTTGAATCCAATAGTTTTTCTTTCTCTTTCATTATCAATTTGAAAGTATCGATATCAGCTTGAGATTTTGCAGACTTTTGAGAATCCTTAAAATGTCCTTTCTTATCCTGTGCAAAATATCCATTGTGAACTTCATTTATTGGGAAAGGAATTAAATTTTTGTAAGCAGTTTTTTCTGAATATTTTTTTAATATTTCCTCGAACCAAACTGCAATCTTTCCTTTCATAGAATTTACGGATTCATCATACTTCCTGTAATTTGCAACTCTATCAATGAAAAAAAGAGAAAGAACTTTTATCCCTTTCTTTTGCAAAATTCTCTCTTTTTTGAAATGTTCCTCGATTGTTTTCTCTATCTGGAATTTCATTATCTCATCTGATATCCCGCCACGAGATTCACCCACAAAAATATCATCTCCATTCGATAAAGAAATACATTCATTGGAAACATCTATCTCATTGATGATATAACCATTTTTGTATATTTCCCGATAATTTGAAAGCTTGTAAAGATCATCACCGACTTTTACAGATATAGCTTTTTTGATAACTCCGTTATCTGTATTTTGGATTATACGGATTCTCGCAGAAGTTCGGGTTGCAGTTGAACTTACTCTTTCCAGACTAATAAAAGCATCATTAAAATCATTCTCCGAAACTACTGAATCGACCTCGATATGTTTTACCAGACCGAGATCATAAGCCGGAACAGGATTCAAACTGTAAACTAGATTATAAAAGTTTG
>JACNFI010000111.1 GCA_014384665.1 Candidatus Cloacimonadota bacterium | reverse complement strand
AAGGTGCATATGTCCCCAATTGAATTGGGGATTGTGGCTAAATATTATTTGGAGGATGTATGAAAAAAGGTTCTATTTTAACAATTGTAATTATTGTAATTATTGTAATAATTGGTATCTCAAAGTACAATTCATTTGTAAGAATGAAAGTAGAGATTGAGAATGCTTGGGCAGAAGTAGATAATCAATTAAAACGGAGATATGAGTTAATTCCAAATTATGTGGAAACTGTAAAAGGATATGCAAAACATGAAAAGGAAGTATTTACAGAGGTTACAAAGGCAAGAGCAAGCGTTGGTCAGGCAACTACCCGTAAAGAAGCAATTAGTGCCAATAATGAACTTACAGGTGTGATTTCTCGTTTGTTATTAGTAGTGGAACGGTATCCTGAATTAAAAGCTAATACAAATTTTATACGCTTACAGGATGAACTTGCAGGAACTGAAAATCGTCTTGCTGTAGCACGAAGAAGATATAATGAATCAGTAAAAAATTTCAACAAGAAGATAGCTGTATTCCCAAACAATATTATTGCTGGAATTTTTGGTTTTACAAAAGAACCATTCTATGAAATCCAGGAAGTGGAAAGAGAAACCCCTGATGTGGGTAAAATTTTAAAAGAGAGTTAAGTTCATTGCATAGAAATTTCCTTTTTTTTCTGACACATAAGTTTTTGGTAGATAACTCGTAACTCGTAACCCGTAACCCGTAACTTGAATATAACTTCTGAAATATTATAATGCCTTTTCATAAATTTTCCGAAAAGCATTGGGTCAAGAGAAGTTTGCCCTCCTTTCTTCTTTTACCCTTTGCTTTTCTTTTTGGTTTTATTTTAATAATTCGTAGATTTTTTTACAAAAAGAAAATCTTCAACCAATACAAATCACAAAGTAAAATTATAAGTGTAGGAAATTTGACTGCTGGAGGAAATGGCAAAACACCATTTACTATTTTTCTGGCGAAATATTTAAAATCAAAGGGATATTCTGTTGCAGTATCACATAGAGGTTATAAAGGGAGATTTGAGAGGAGTATAAAACTTATTTCTGATGAAACCTCCATTTTTGATTGTGCAAATGATGCTGGTGACGAACCATATTTGATTGCAAAAAATTTGCAGGGTATTCCTGTGATTGTTGGAAAAAATCGCATGAAAGCAATAAAATTCCTTGAGAAAAATTTTTCACTTGACTTCGTTATTTTAGATGATTCTTTCCAGCATCTTAAAGTAAAGCATGACCTGGACTTTCTTTTATTTAACGCTATTAATCCTGTTGGTAATGGTTTTATAATTCCAGCAGGAAAGCTTCGTGAGCCAATAAGTGCAGCTAAATTCGGAGATATTATTATATTTAATAATTGTCCAAAAGAATTTGATATACCTGAATGGGCAAAGAAATTCAAAAAAACGATTTTCAAAATTGAGTATATTATTAATAATTTTGTTAACTATTGTGATAATGAAATAAATGAAGTAAATTTTTTTAGAGAGAAAAAAATTTTCCTGTTGTCTGGTATTGGAAATCCAAAATCTTTTGAAGATAGTATTAAGAATTTGGGGATTAACTTCTTACATCACTTTGCTTTTCCTGACCATCATAATTTCAAATTTGAAAGAGATATTCAACCAATTATCAACAAAGCCATTAAAAATAATATAAATGCTATTTTAACTACTGAAAAGGATTATGCCAAGCTTCAAAATCTTTCTTTGTCTAAAATTGATTTTTATTATGCAAAGTTAAATATTAAAATAGATAATTCTGATGAATTTGAAGAAATAATGAGTCGTATCCATCCTGCTCAGGTGGAAGATAATATAAATAATTCAAGTTTCGCAGAAGTGGAACTTATTGAATAAATAACGGTTAAGCCTTTATAATACCTTCTGCAAAATTTAAGCAGGTTTAATTTAATTTCATCCCGACAGGTCGGGACTAATGTAAAATAAAATGCCAAAGTTTAAATGTCAAAATCATTATTTCTGCGTTGATTTTTTTATGAAGAGATAAGAAAATTAAGTTTACCCCGTTAGATAATCTCAAATATATATCAGAAAGAATATCTAATAACATTAATATCTAATGGGGTGAAGTTTATTGGTTTTTCCCAATAAATTCTTGTTTCAGCTTTTCATGCCATAGGCATCATGCCAGAGGTAATGCCGAAGGCAGATCCTTCTCTGGAGGGCAGATCCGCCTTAGGCGGAGATCCTTTGGATAATTGTGGAACTGCCTTTGATACCATTCTAACCTGTCCCCGCGTCAGCGGGGATAGAAGTGCCGTTAACCGTTTTCCGTCAACCGTTTCGAGCTGCGCAACCGTTAAACGATACCCTATCTATTAATAAATTTGGCATTATGCACAACCCTTCAAATAAGTATTAAATATCGTGTATTATTTTGTAATCATTAGTTGCAATTAAAGAGAAAATTATAATTGAGTTTGAAAATGCAATTTATAGACACACATGCACATCTAAATTTCAAAAATTATAATCATGATAGAGATGAAGTAATACAATCAGCATTTAATAATGGTGTAAAATATATCATCAATGTTGGAACTGATTATAAGACATCAGTAGAATCAATTTCTCTTGCAAAGAGATATGATAATATTTTTGCAACTGCAGGCTGGCATCCTCATGATGCTGAAACATTTGAAGAAGACAAATTATTGCGATTGCTGGAAAAGCCCAAAGTAATAGCTGTTGGTGAAATTGGCTTGGATTATTACCGCAATTTGAGTCCAAAAGAGATTCAGGAAAAAGTTTTTGAAAGGCAAATTCAACTTGCAATTGAAAAGAAATTACCAATAATTGTTCATGATAGAAATGCACATAATGATACATTAGCGATTTTGAAAAAGTATAGACCTGACAAGGTGGTTTTCCATTGCTTTTCTGGTGATTACACTTTTGCACAGGAGATTATTAAACTTGGTTGGTGCATTTCATTTACAGGGAATATTACATATAATAAAGCACAATACTATTCAATAATAAAAGATATTCCTCAGGATAGATTTTTTGTTGAAACTGACGCTCCATTTCTTACACCCAAACCTTTTCGTGGTAAAAGAAATCGTCCTGAGTACATTCATTATATCATAGAAACTATTGCTGAAATTCGCGGGAAAACTCATAGTGAAATTGCAAAGACTACAACTCAAAATGCAGAAAAATTTTTCTCAATTACAGAAAAAACTTGATTAGAAAAATTTACCTAAAAATAGTTTGCCTAATTTTATAGAAGATAAATTTATGAGTTAAGAAGTTTATCGTATATCGGTTGGTGAAGCCGGAAAAGATCAGAGAGTAGTTGGAGAACACACGGATAGTGATTAACGCAAGACGATTCGAGCTGCACAACCGCAACCGTTTAACGAAATATTAATTGGAGGTAAAGATGGCAGTAAAGATTGATAAGGAACTATGCACGGGCTGTGGCACTTGCGTGGATGTTTGCCCCACTGAAGCACTTTCCCTTGAAGATGATATAGCAGTTTGTGACGAGGAATTGTGTGTTGATTGTGGTGTTTGTATACCAGAATGCCCCACAGAAGCAATTTCTGAATGAAGTTATATTTAATTTTTTTAAGCCATCTGTCCATAAGCACTGGCTGGATGGCTTATTTTTCTTTATGATTAATAAAGTATGAGAAAATATTTATTCTTTTCACTGTTGGTTTTAGTCTTTGGTTGCTCATTCTTTAAAAAAAATATTCCCACCAGAGAAAGCAAAAATAGTTTATATGTTTTGGTTAAAAAAACTAGAATTGATTCTCTAAAAAATCTAAGTGATAGTTTACAAACTCTTTTACAAACTTCTGAAGACCTTATAATTTGTCAGGAATTACGAATTGATTCTTTATATGAGAAGGACGCTACATTACAAGATTCTATAAAATTCTTAAACAGCACTATTCGTATAAAAAATCACTCTAATTTTCCTGATTCTTTTTTCTTTGCGAGTTATAAATTTAACCTTAGAAATGAAAGATTAAGAGAAAAGTTTATCAAATGTTACAAAAGTGAATTAATGTATGCGTATCGTTATATTCCACGAAGTAGCAAATATTTTCCAATAATTGAAGAAATTCTTCTAAAATACAATCTTCCTGATGATTTGAAATATTTAGCGGTTGCAGAAAGTTATTTAAGCCCTTTAGCAAACTCCTCTGCTGGCGCCACTGGTTATTGGCAATTTATGGAATCAACAGCAAAGTATTACGATTTGCATGTTAACCAATTTGTTGATATGCGAGCGGATATTTTTGCTTCCACAAAAGCTGCTTGTGAGTATATTTTATGGGCGCATAAATCTTTACAAAAAATAGGGGCTAATGACCTGCTTCTTGCTATATGCTCATTTAATGCAGGATTAGGTAATATCAAAAGGAGTATTAAGGAACAGGGAGGGAAAGATTTTTTCAGTCTTATACAAAGAATGAGTGAAACAGATAATTACATCTGGAGAGCAATTGCAATTAAGTATATATTTGAAAACGAAGAGAAGATTTTCACTAAAAAATTTGATAGAGAACAAAATCTGCTTTCTGTTTACAAAACTGTAACTCTCAAATTGAACGGATATTACAAATTGGATGACTGGGCTCAAGCACAGGGAACGGTAATTAAAAAGGTTTGGGAACTTAACCCATGGATAAAGATTTATCAGAGAAGTAGATATAGATATTCTCCAATAAATGATGTAATTTTAAGTCCAGGCACATACACGGTTCTAATCCCTCAATATTCTATACCTGATACAGAAAAATTACGAGTCATAGAAAAACAGTTCTTAAATAAGAATACAGGTTATTTTGCAGTAGAACATATTGTAAAGAGAGGGGAAAATTTATCAATTATTGCCAAAAGGTATAATACAACCGTTTCTGAACTAATGCAGAAAAATGGACTTCACTCAACTGTAATTTATCCTGGTCAACGATTGAACTTGCTTTCTACACAAGGAAAATATTATGTTGTTAAGACGGGTGATTCGCTTTATTCTATTTCAAAAAGAGTAGGAGTTTCAGAACAGATTCTTGTTAAGAAAAACAATCTTGTTGTGAAAAATAAAGGCAGGAAAAATATAGTCTATATCTATCCGGGACAGAAAATTTTTTACTAACATAATATTGAACATGTAACTCTTCCATCTGTCATAAGTTAGCAGAATTAGATACACATCCATTTTTCAATTGCCACTTGTGGTTGACACAATAAATT